>CAIRSA010000252.1 GCA_903881085.1 uncultured Acidobacteriia bacterium | reverse complement strand
GGGGACAATGCGGTCCGTCCCCTCCGTCCCTGTATTTATGCGTAAGCGCGCACTTCGAAAATCCGCGCAAACTGAATGCCGTTCGTTGCCTTCACATGAATTCGAACGGCTTCTGCTTCAATCGCATCGAACTTGTGCCGCTTCAGGCGCTGGAAGTTACCCTTCTCTTCGGCCACGCGGACCCATTCGCTGGAGCCTTTACTGCGCACTAGCACTTCATAGTCCTTCACCGTTTCCGGCTGCGGCGCGCGGATGATATTGTCATTGACCGCGTCCTGAGCCGTCAATGTGAGCTCGCGCTGGAAGCCCGAATCAAAGGTGATCTGAATCTGCCTGAGCTTCTTCGGCGCATCCCACTTAAGGTCAATCCAGGCACCCTCGTCGGCCATTTTCGCTGACCAGAAGTGGACCTCTTTACCCGGAATATTGCGCGTGAAACCGCTCAGGATCTTCGACGCCGGAGCCTCTTCCGTCTCCCCGGACGCAGACACTTTCGCCGAGGGCGCAAGGTCGAACGGGTCCTGGTTCCGCAAATCACGGATCGATTGATCGTCACGCAACAGCGCCTGCTGCAAATGCGTGATGTGCTTGGGATACAACCCACGCGGCTGGACCGACTTTTCCAGACAAACAGCGGCAGCGGTGCCCACGGCCTGGCCAATCACGGCGCAGGTGGCCATTACACGCGACGACGTGAACGCCACGTGCGAAGCGCTGATGTTGCGGCCCGCCATGAACAGGTTTTTCACGTTCTTGCTGTACAGCGCGCGGTAAGGAATATTGTACACTTCCTTCGTCTTGACGGACGTGTTCGGCGGCACGTCTGAGAGGTCGAAGCCTCCCGGCGGGTGATCGTCCATCGGCCAGCCGCCCATCGCCACCGCGTCCTCCCAAGTCCCGCGTTCCAGGTCGTTCTGGGTCATCATCACGTCGCCCACCATGCGGCGGCTGCCTCGTTTACCGGGCATCATGCCGATCCATTCCATGCCCCAATTAGCGCTCGTTGGATGATTGCCGCTGTTCTTGATGTAATCCCAGATGCCCATGGTGATGGCCATCAGCTCGAAGCGGATCTCCTCATTGTCGCGAATGATGTCTTTGCTGCCGCCCCATTCGATCCACCAGTAGCCGTACTCCCAGCTCTTGATGCTGCGGTGCTTCAGATGTTCCTTGGTAATCTTACGCGCCCATGATGGGGCTACGAACGGGATCGGCTTATCGTATTGGCGGGCCGTGAACAGAATGCTGCTGCCAAGGGTTTCGCCGTCGGCCTTCACTGGTGCCAGGCGTTCATTGAATTCGCTGCGCGCTTCGCGGCCAGAGCGCATTTCCGCACCAGCTTCAAGACCCAATCGCGAATCGCCGGAGGCGTCAACATACAATTTGGCTTTGATGCGGTAGATCAGTTCCGACTTATCGCAGCGCACGATGGCCTGCGCGATCTCGCCGTTCTTCATCTTCACGCCTGTGAGTGTGCTTTCCATCAACAGCGTGATATTGGGTTCGCTGACGACTTTGTCGTACAACAGCAGGTCCCATAGTTCAAAGCGGCGGTGCGGGTTGTAGGTGGCGTCCTGCAAGCGGATCTCTTCGAGGATGCCACTTTCGCGCCATCCAAGCCGGCTCTTGTGGCAACTTGCGCCGACGACGTGCATTTTCACTTCGCTCGACGAATTGCCGCCCAGGCGCGAACGGTCTTGTACGAGCAGCACCTTGACTCCGCGACGGGCGGCTGCAATAGCAGCGCAGATGCCGGATAGTCCTCCGCCTGCTACCAGCAGGTCGGTCTCAATGTCCACCGTGGCCATGTGAGAATTGGTGCCAGAGGTGTCAGTGGTCTCTGACCCCAATTGTTTTGCCCCCGCTTTCGGGGCGATACGCTGCCAGTCTTTCCGAGGCGGGGCAGTGTCAGCGAAGCAGGCCAGCGAGTAGCTGCCTAAAAGGAAGTTTCTTCGGTGCATATTGGTTCCAGTCTATCACAAAATAAAATATTTCAGAAGCCGTCCCAGACCATCGCCGAAAACTGGCGCAGTGTCCGAAAACCGACCCGTTCGTACAAATCAATCGCATCGCGATTGATTGAGGTGACGGTCAATGTTGTCTTCAGGCAGCCGTAATCGGCGAATGACCGTAACGTGTTGCGGATGAGTTCGTAGCCGACGCCGTGACCCTTTAAGGAAGGCATTACACAGATCTGCGTGATGTGACCAGTAGTGGAAGACACCAGGCTGGCCAGGCAGGCGCCGCAAATGTGGCCTGTATCCTGATCCCAGGCGATCCAACTTGCCGGGGCGAAGAAACTGCCGCAGCCCGGATATTGGATGATGTTGGAAAGGAACTTGCGCGCCCCGGGGACACTGCGGTATTGATCGTTGATATTGCTATCTACGTGGCCGCGGTAAGCAGCGGAAATGAGCCGGGCAACGTCCTCCTGATAACGGTCGTGCCAGCGCACCAAGTGCACCTTGGAAGCTCCACGGCCCGATAGCAGTGGGCTTTGGACGCCAATGTCCGCCACCATAAAGTTGCGTTCGTAGATCTTCAGGTTGTCGGCAAAGGGCGGTGGAATACGGCGCGGGTAACGCATCATCAGCAACTGCGATTCCACGCGATGGATGTTTGAGAAGCGGACAACGCTGTGGATCACTTCAGCCAGCAGGCGGGTTTCGTTTTCCGGCGTAGCGTACGGCTCACTCACGAAAAGGTCGCCGATAAGGCCCTTGCGGTCTTCCGCGACGAAGTAGGCATAGCCCACAACATGCCGGTTGATCATCATGGCATGGCCATTCAGGCCTTGCAGTCCAACGAATTTCTTGACGAGATTGGCCGATGACGTGAAGTCCCAGTCCAGCAGTCGGCGCCACATGTCGGTCTCTTCGGCAAGAAGCGGTTCCAGGTCTCCTGGGAGGAGGTTGCGAAGATCTACGATCTCGGGGGCGTGGACCTCCCATGCGGCTGCCATGACTTGATTATAGAAGCATTTGGCTGTTAAAAAGTTAAGCCTTAAGCGCTTGCCGCAGAAAACGTAGCGATACTTCCAGATCCCCTCGTTGTTGTTCTCCGCGCTTGGCTGGTTCGACCACCGTTGGAGCGGGCACGGGATTGCCGCGTTGCGCCAGGGCGAGGAAGCGGCTGAATTCCGCGGCGGGAGTTTTGCTGAAGCTCTTCCAAATCTCAGGCTCGAAGACAGGGGAAACGCGTGGCGCTGGTGAAATGATGTTCTCTATACTCACTGATTGCCCGGGGCACTTTTCCACGAACTTCCGCACCCAGCCCGCGATGTCTACGTTGCCCTCGCCCATGTTCACCCACTGCGCGGCGACGCCTTGTGGCACCCGCCACAGCGCGGTGTCGCGCACGTGGCTCATCACGGTGTACGGCGCGAGTATTTCCAAAGACAGATGCGGATCTTCAATCAAGAAGAACGGAGGATTCGCCGAATCGAGCAGCACGCCGACGATGTCTTTCCCGGCCTCTTCCACAAAGGCTTTCAACTCGCGCGCCTGCATATCGCCATGGTTTTCCAAAGCGAGCTTAACACCCGAATCGAGGATCTTCGAGCGCAGTGGTTTCAACGCCCTCAGGGTTGATTCCATGTGCCGCTCAATCCCCGCGCGCTCTCTTTCTCCGCCGATCGCCACTTTGATCGCTGCGCCCCCCAGCATGCGTGATATGTGCAGTCCACGATCGAGCTGTTGTTCCAGCGTGCCGAGTTTGGTGTTGAAACCGCTGGAGGTGGGACAGATGGCGCCATGCAGATACAACAGGGAAACTCCGCGCTCTTCGGCAAAGGCGCGGAACTTCTTCATTTCCTCGTCACTGGCTGTGACTGCACCCAGCACCGAAGGGTTGCACTGGGCCATCTGCACATCCAGCTTGGCCAGATATTCAATGTACTGGTAAGCAGTCCATTTGCTTGCCGAGACGCTCAGCAGGTTAACGCCGATGGGCACTTTGCCTGGCATGGATTAGAACCTCAAATTCATGCCGATTTGCATTACGCGGGCCGCCCTGGCCGCAGTGATGCTGCCGAAGGCGGCATTGCCGAATGAGGCGTTGGGGGTGCTCAGATTAGTGTGATTCAGCGCGTTCAGGAATTCGCCGCGAAATTGCAAGGTGGCCTTTTCGCGGAAACGGAAATTGCGCAGGATCGACATATCCATATTGAACAAACCAGGGCAGCGAATATCGCCGCGGCCACCGTTTCCGAATGTGTATGTGGCGGGTTGCGCAAAGGCCGCCGTGTTGAACCAGCGTTGGGGGCTCCGCTGGTCGCCAGGCAACACCGGATCTCCGATCACATTGGCGCGTTGGGCTCCAGCTGAGTTTGCGTTGGTATTGTTGGTGTTGGTGATTACCGTTGATGGCGCGCCACTCTGCGCCACAAGGATGGTTCCCAACGTCCAACCGCCCACCACCTGTCCCATCAAACCATTTGCCATCCAGCGCTTGCCATAGCCGAAAGGAAGTTCATATACGGAACTGAACGTAGCCCGGTGGCGGATGTCGTTTCCGGAAGGTCCCCAATCGGCGCGGCGGTTGTACTGATCGGAGTAGGTGTTGGCGTTCGAGTCGCCGCCCACCACGGCGCCGGCCTCGAACGTATTATCCAGGAACGTAGCGCGCGTGTAACTGGCGTTGATGTTCAGGCCCTTGGTAAAGCGTTTGGTTAAACGGACAAAACCGGCGGTGTAACGGGAATCACCGAGCGATGGGCTGAGAATCGTGACGCTGGTAAACTGCGGGAATGGCCGGTCAGCGACGGCAGCATGGGCAGGTCCGAGAATGGAGGTTGGAATCTGGTTGATCGGCATGTTGACATTCGCCAGCTTGTGCCCGATATTCGACATGGCGGTGACCTCCATGATCATCGAACTGGAGATCTGGTACTGCACGCTGAGATTGGACTGCTGCGAATAGCCCGTGCGGCGAGACGCGTCGAAGAATGTGATGGCCGTGTTGGTAGCTTTGCCCGGAGCCACAGCGCCATAGCCATCGTTCAGTGTCGGGGAAATGAACGAGTTTGGCACGCCGTTTTTCAAAAAGAAGGGAGCGGTTAAGCCGCTGTCGGGCGACGCCAGATTAATGTTGATGCCAAAGCCGAGGTTAGCCGAGGCCGGCTGGCCCGCGTCAAACGGGTGGGCGAACTGCACCGCATAGCCTCCGCGGAAGACGAGCTTTTGAGAAAATGCCGGGCGGTATGCAAAGCCGAAGCGCGGCCCGAAGTTGTTCCAATCTCCATTCCAAGGCGACGTGCGATAACCGTTGAGACCCATGAATTGAACCACTCCGGGCGTTCCGGAGACAGGGTTGATCTTATTAAGATCAAAGCCATTCATCATATTTTGCGTATCGCGCATGGGCGTGTCCGTTTCCCAGCGTACGCCGATATTCAGAGTGAGCCGCGAGCTAACCGTATAGTCGTCCTGAACGAACCCAGCCAGATACCAGCTGTAGCGCTCGGCTTCCGGCGTCTGGGTTTGTATGAATACGTTGGTGGAGCCTACCAGCATTGACGCCAGGCCGTTGCCGGTAGCCGTTACACCCGGGTTCTGCGTGCCTTGTGCGGCGAAGCTAAACTGGCCCGAGCCGGTGGGCAGGTTCTGTTCATGATTGGTGGACTTGCGAGCTTCAAACCCGAATTTGAAAGCATGCTTGCCCTTCATCATGGCGATGGAATCAATGACCTGGAAGTTTTTGATTGGGTACTGGCGTCGCTCCTGGCCGGTGGCGCCAATGGCGCTAAAGCCGGCCGGGGCAAATTGCGGAAAGGCATTGTCGGTTGTACCGGTCAGACCAAGTTCTTTGACAATGTGCTGGCCAACGCCGTTGGTGCGGGCGTGGGCGATTCGATAGCCATAATTGAAGCGCACCTCATTGATGGTGGTTGGGTTGAAAATGTGGATCTCGTTGAGGTACCCAAACGTCTGGCTGGCGTCGGTCGTGGCAGCAGGGTCGCCATAATCATTGGGGCCATATGGGCCGTAGACCGTTGGCAGATCGTGACTATACATGAAGCGGCCCGTTATGCGGTCGCGTTCGCTGAACACGTGATCGACTTTTCCCAGGTAGAAGTTGCTTTTCGTCCAGGTGATCGTGTTCTGGCGGAAGTTGTTGGCACCTGCTATGTTGTCGGCTGGGCGGTTGGCGATGGGGAAATATACGAGCGCTTTCATCGCAACCGGGTCGAGTACGGAAGCCGGGATGACATTGCCAGGGAATTGCGTGCGCGTTGTCTTGCCGGCGGTAGTGGCTGTAGAGAAGGGGTCGAAAATCTGGATCACGGCTCCCGCGGCGTTGGTCGTTGTTGAGAAGTCGCCAGTGCGCTGCGCGGCGGTGGGCACAGTGAGCGTGGTGGTTCCGCCCACGCCGAGTTGGCGGCCTTCATAGCTGAAGAAGAAGAAGGTGCGATCCTTCTTGACTGGGCCGCCCAGCGTTGCTCCATAAACGTTGTAGCGTAACTTGGGGCTGGTTTTTTGCCCGTTCAAAATCGGTGCGAAATAGCCGGGGGCGTCGAAGGCATTGTTACGCAGGAATTCATAGACGCTGCCCTTGAAACGATTGGTTCCGGATTTGGAGGTCTGGATAATTACTCCGCCCGCCGAGCCGCCGTATTCAGCTGAGTAGCTGTTGGATAGGATCTTCATCTCCTGGACCGCCTCGGCCGGCGGATCGGTATCGAGTTGGCCAACGCCCAGGCGCATGTTTTGCGTGGAGCCGCCATCGAGCATCACCATTTGGCTTTGCGTGCGTCCGCCGGCCAGACTAACGTTGGGCTTACTGCCGGTGACGTAGTCGACAAAGACCGCGCCGGGCATCAGATTGACGAGGTTGAGCGTGCGGCGGTCGCCAAGCGGCAGGTCCTGCACTTCGGCGGGTTCAAGCGTCGTGCTGATAACGGAAGTCTTGTCGTCCAGGGTGGCGGCGCTGGCTGAGACGTTGATGGTCTCTGAGACCGATCCGATTTCAAGCTTGACGTTCAGGCCGAAGGTTTCGGCAGTGGTGAGAACGATATTGGTTTGCTTGTAAGTGCGGAAGCCTTCATGCACTACGCTGACGTTGTAGGATCCGACTTCGAGATTCTGAATCAGATAAATTCCCGATGAGTTGGTTGTGGCCGTGGCAGTGATGTTGGTTTCGCTGCTGACGGCGGTCACCTTAACGTTGGCTAAAGCGGAGCCGGATGAGTCCGTTACTTCTCCACTAATGGATGCGCGCGATTGCGCCATCATGGTTCCTGCCGCAACAAGCAGCAGGCAGACGATCTTGGTCATTGTTTACGCCCCTGGGATAGAAATGCTGAGAATTAGTCTATAACAATTCCAGGGGAAAAGTTTTGGCTGAACAACCGCTCCCTCACGGGTCGCGGCTCGGTCAGCGGCACACCGCCCCTAACCGAGCCGCGACCGTGAGGGAGCGGTGTTTGACCTGCGACTAAAACACCCGGATCGAGAACACGCCGCGAATTCCCGCGCGGCCCAGATCCGGCGCATCGTTACGCAATTCCATGCGCCGTCCGCCGAACCGTTCGCGTTCGAACACATGCACTTCGCGCGCGCGGCCAAACAACTTCACCGAAGCAAAGCTCTTGTATTCCCTGCCAATCATGTTGCGCTCATCGCCAGTTGCCACACACATCGGGTTGCCGTTAAAGCCCGCCTCTGGATAGAAGCATGCGCCAGAACCGCGCATTTTCCACATGCGTTCCCGTTCGTCAAAATACTTGATGCCATCGCCGCGCGGGGCTTCCACGATAACGGGAGGCGGTGCCGGAATGCGGCGGTCCATGTCTCGACGGTCGCCGTCGCGGCGGTCCCCATCCCAACGGCGGACCGCACCGTCGAGGCGGCGGAAGATGAACTCCTGATTGGGGTCGTTATTGGCGTCAAAAATGTTGATGCGCGATCCGGCGCGGCGCGTGCCGTCCGGTACATCGAGCGAGCGGCCGTTCGCATTCAGGATCTGGGCATTGCGTCCGCGGGTGGGCACGATGCGCCATTGCTGGCTGGGTCCGCCGTGAAAACGATTTCCCTCCACCGGGGTGCCGTTGCGGTCTCCAATCGCTTCCAGCGCGAAGCCATTCATGCCGTTGCGGATAAAAAAGAAGCCACGGTCTGCCTCCTCCACCTGCCATACCTGATTGTCCGTTCGGCGAGAGTCGAACTGGATGATTGTACGCTGATCGTTGCGGTCGAGATCGAGCACGAGCCTCGACTGCACACTAGAAATCTCATACCTGCCAGGCCCGGAGAAGCCACCCTGGGCCCATGTGGCAGACACTGTCGCGATTGCAATTAGGATTTGTTTTTTCAAAGTTTGCTCCTTCTTCGATGCTACCAATTGTTGGACGCTTGCGAAAAGAGCCCGTTGCGCATACGATGATTAAAACGATGTCATCTTCCAGGCGGCAATTTCTGATTTCGGCGGGCGCCTCCATCGCCGGTCTAGCAGCGCAGTCCAGGCGGCCTCCAAACATTGTGTGGATCATGGCCGACGATCTGGGTATCGGAGACTTGGGCTGCTACGGGCAGCGCAAAATCCATACCCCGAATATCGACAAGATGGCGGGCGAAGGCATGCGCTTCCTCAATGCCTATGCGGGTTGCACGGTATGCGCGCCATCGCGATCCACGCTGATGACCGGCTATCATATGGGCCACACTTCGGTGCGCACGAATCCCGGCGGCGTGCCGCTGCTGGCCTCGGACGTAACCGTGGCACAAGTGCTGAAGAAGGCCGGCTATCGTTGCGGCGGCTATGGCAAGTGGGGATTGGGCGATGTGGGCACTGACGGCGTGCCGTCAAAGCATGGCTTCGACGATTTCTTCGGTTACTACAACCAGGTGCATGCGCACTGGTATTACACGCCATTTCTGATTCATAACGAAGAGGAGTATCCACTAGCGGGCAACACTGGCGGCAAGCGGACTACCTTTTCGCACGACGTAATTTCCGAAAAAGCGCTCGGATTTATCGACAAGGAAAAAGACAATCCGTTCTTTTTATACGTTCCCTTCACTATCCCGCACTGGGAGTTACTGGTGCCGCAGGATTCCGAGGCTGAATACGACGGGAAGTTCGAGGAGACTCCGTGGATCGATAAGGCCAAGCATTACGCCGATCAGCCGAAGCCGCACGCCACTTACGCCGGGATGATTACCCGCATGGACCGCGACATCGGCCGTATTTTGGCGCGGCTGGAAAAGTACCATCTCACCGACAACACCATCGTGTTTTTCACCAGCGATAACGGTGGCGCGCTGGAAATCCGCGGCGATCATTACTTCGAAAGTACCAGCGTCTATCGCGGCCACAAGCAGAACTTCTATGAAGGCGGCATCCGCACGCCGCTGATCGCCAAGTGGCCCGGCAAGATCAAGGCAGGCAGCACCACCGATCATATCTGCAGCTTCTACGATTTCATGCCGACCGCCGCTGAACTGGCCGCGGTGGACGCACCGAAGGGCATCGATGGCATCTCCATGCTGCCAACGCTGCTCGGAAAAGGGAAGCAGAAAAAACACGAGTATCTTTATTGGGAATTACCGCGTCATAATGGTAAGACTGGCGAATTTCCTAAGGAACTGCCGATGGCCGCAATTCGAATGGGCGAATGGAAGGCGGTCCGCTCGAAGCCCGATGGTCCGGTGGAGTTGTACAACTTGAACAAAGACGTTTCCGAAACCACCGATGTCGCGGCGGCGAATCCGAAGATTCGCACAAAGATGGAAGAGCTGTTCAAGACCGCCCGCGTGGAGCCGCATCCGCAGAAGGATCCGCCATCGAATCCGGCCCGCTGGAGAAACATGTAGGGCGGGCTTCAGCCTGCGCGGGACTTAAGTCCCGCTCCGAAGACTTTCTGGAGGTCGTAGACTTAGTGATTAGATTTTTACTGTTCGTGCTGTCCGCCGGCCTCGCCAGCGCCGAATTCCGCCGCATTGAGATCGAAGTCCGCGACATGGACTGCGCCTCATGCGTAGTCAGCCTGCGCAACGCCTTCAAAAAATCGAAAGGTGTGGAATCGGTAGAGTTGACCCCCGAACGCGCCACGGCAGTATTGATCTTCCTGCCTGAAAACAAGTTCACACTCGAACGCGTCCGCGATGCCATCAAAGGCGCCGGCTTCACGCCCCGCACGGCCAAGGTGATTGTTCACGGCAAGGCGATCACCGATCAGGGTAAGTGGGAGTTCGAAGTGGACGGCGTGAACCAGAAGTTCCTGCTGGTCGCCAAGGACGACAACCTGATCGGCGAACTGAAGAAGGGCGGGGTAATGACGATAGAAGCGACTTCCCCCGTGCCCTCCGATCCGCACGACCAACCGTCATTGGAAGCCAAGCGGATCGTGCCATAGGGCACGCAAGGCCCCATAACGAGCGTCAGTTCCCCTCCGTTTCGAACACCACCTTCTCATAAATGTCGCCGACCCGCAGGCGGCACTCGATGCTGTCCAGGACGACCTCGTTGTCTGGTTCCGCCGCCGAACTCAACAGCCATAGTCCGCTTACCTGGCGAGTATACAATTCGACACTTACCCGGTCAGAGGATACCAGCAGATATTGGCGCAAACTCTCGATCTTACGGTATTGCTCGAACTTCCGCCCCCGGTCGTAAGCCTCGGTAGATGGCGACAACACCTCCACCAACAGCGTTGGGTTCACCAGAGTATCCATAGCCCCGTCCGCAAACTGTGGTTCGCCGCAAGCAACAACAACATCAGGATAGGTATATAGCCCGATTGCGCTCACCAGCACACGCATATCGCTAGGATAAACTTCGCAAGGCCGGCGCCGAAGCTGACCATGAAGCCCACTGCCGATATTCATGGCGATCAGATTGTGAGCCCGGCGTGCGCCAGACATAGCGAACATCTCGCCACCGTAGTACTCGCTCTTATACTCAGCCGCTCGCTCGATTTTAAGATAATCTTCAGGCGATAAAAATGGTTTCGGCAATGTTGACATACAGCAGCCCCACTCATAAACCTAACACAAAAGGTGGGGCGGCCTTCAGGCTGCGGAGGACTTCAGTCCGACCCAATACTAACTATTCCCCCGCAGCCTGCAGCTCGTCCCACGTTGTACAATACCCCAATGCCCCTCGCCCCCGGCACCAAAATCGGCCCATACGAAATCGTTGCCCCCCTCGGCGCAGGCGGCATGGGCGAAGTCTACCGTGCAACCGACACTAACTTAAACCGCCAGGTCGCACTGAAAGTTCTCCCGCCGGCCTTCGCCAATGATGCCGAGCGCATGGCTCGCTTCCGCCGCGAAGCCCAGACTCTGGCATCCTTAAACCACCCCAATATCGCGTCGATCTATGGCATCGAAGGCAACGCCATCGTCATGGAACTGGTCGAAGGCGCAGACCTGAAAGGCCCCCTGCCGCTGGATGAAGCACTGCCCATCGCCCGCCAGATCGCCGAAGCCCTGGAAGCCGCGCACGAAAAACAAATCGTACATCGGGATCTGAAGCCCGCTAATATCAAGATCACCCCCCAAGGCGTCGTCAAACTGTTGGACTTCGGTCTCGCCAAAGCCATCGAAGCCGAACCGGTGGATATGGGAAACTCGCCGACCATGTCGCTGGCCATGACCTCGGCGGGCATGATCCTCGGCACCGCCGCTTATATGTCGCCCGAACAGGCGCGCGGCAAGCAGGTGGACCGGCGCGCCGACATCTGGGCTTTCGGCGTGGTGCTGCTGGAGATGTTGACAGGCAAGCAGACTTACTCCGGCGAGACGATTGCCGATACGTTGGCGGCGGTCATCACGAAGGACCCGGTGTTGACCGGCTTGCCTGCCGGGACTCCGGCTTTTCTAAAGACGTTGCTGGAACGGTGTCTGGAAAAGGATTTTCGGGTCAGGTTGCAATCGATTGGAGAGGCGCGGATTGCGATTGAGAAGTATTTGGCCAATCCGCAGGGCGAGACTGCCAGTCCCGCGCAGGTTACCAACCTGCCCCGCAACGGGCGGCCGATAATCCCCTGGGCCGTGGCCGCAGTTGCAATCATCGCCGCCGCAATCGGCTGGTACCGCTCCACCCGCCCCGAACCGTCGCGCCCGCTCGTTCGCCTCAACGCGTTGATCGAACCGGACGCCCCCCTGGAGAGAGGCACGTCCACCTCTGGCCTCCCCGGAAACCTGCTCGCCCTTTCGCCCGACGGTTCGCGTCTCGCTGTGACCTTGCGCGGTTCAGACGGCAAGGTGCGCCTCCATACCCGCTTGATGAATCAAGGCCAGGTCAGAGCCTTGCCGGGGACTGAGAACGCCTCGTCTCCATTCTTTTCGCCCGCTGGAGATTGGATCGGCTTTTTCGCCGATGGCAAGCTCAAAAAGATTGCCGTTGAAGGCGGTGTGGCCGTCACTCTTTGTGACGCGATCACCGGACTTGGCGGAAGCTGGGGCGAGGATGGCAACATTATCGCTGCCATCAGCGGCAGGGCGGGGCTGTTTCGCGTCTCTGCGGGCGGCGGGGCGCCCGTTCCGGCCACCAAGTTGGATCCGGACGAGGTGACTCATCGCTGGCCGCAGCTTCTGCCCGGCGGCCAGGCAGTGCTATTTACCGCGGCCGATCAGGTGAGGCCAGGGGGGTATGACGATGCGAACATTGATGTCGTCTCGCTGCAGACTGGCGAGCGAAAAATGCTCGTGAAAGGAGGCTTTTACGCCCGCTTTCTTGCCGATGCCGCCAACTCGCAAGGCGCTGGCTTCCTCATTTATCTGCACAAGTCCACGCTATTCGCCGTGCCGTTCGACCCAAGGCGCCTGGCCACAACCGGCTCGCCCTCACCGGTGTTGGAAGATGTGAGCAGCCTGCCAACGGCGGGGGGCGATTTTGCGTTCTCGCAAAACGGAACGTTTGTTTACCTTTCAGGGAAGGCGGCGATGGCAACATGGGCGATCAGTTACGTGGATAGCTCCGGCAAAACGCAGCCGTTGCACGCGCCGCCAGGCGATTACAGCACACCCCGCTTTTCGCCGGATGGCAAGCGGTTGGCGTTCGGAATCAGCAGCGGAAAAGGTGGACTTGATATCTGGGTAAAAGACTTGGACCGCGACACGCCCTCGCGGTTGACTTTCCTTTCGGAAACGAATATGTGGCCGGTTTGGACTCCCGACGGCAAGTACATTGTATTCCGGTCACGCAACCGGGCGGCCCCCGGCTTGTACGGAATCCGCTCGGACGGATCGGGCGAAGCAAAGAGGCTGAGCGATTTGCCTGGCACTCCATTTTCGTTCTCGCCGGATGGAAAACGTTTAGCGATTTCGACACCAGCAGGGAATGATAGCGGTTCAGATATATTTACGCTGCCTGTGGAGTCGGATTCCGGGATCCGTCTCGGCAAACCGGAGTTGTTTCTGGGAACGCCCTTTACCGAAGCCTCCCCTGCGTTTTCGCCCGATGGGCGTTGGATCGCCTATTCCTCAAACGAGTCGGGGATATTTGAGGTATACGTGCGGCCCTTCCCTGGGCCGGGCGGCCGCTGGCAGATTTCGACCGGCGGAGGGATCTTTCCCGTTTGGTCCCGCCGCGGCCACGAAATGTTCTTTGAGACCACCAATAGGGCGCATGTGATGGCGGTCAGCTATTCGGCAACTGGCGGCACGTTTACGGCGGCAAAGCCCAGGCCTTGGGCCGCCGGAGTTCAGTTGCTTGGCGTAAGTGAGGCTAACTTCGACATTGCGCCCGACGGCAAGCGTATCGCCGCCTTCGTCGCCTCGGAAGCAAACGAAGAAAAGCTGCCCACGCATCTCACTTTCCTGCTGAACTTTTACGACGAATTGAAGCGGAAGGCGCCGTAAGGTGGGGCGGCCTTCAGGCTGCCAAGGACTTCAGTCCGACCAAAGACTAACTTGTCGGAATAACTTCCTCCGCAGCCGAAAGCCCGCCCCACTCAATCAATTCCTAAACAACAGCGGCGCGTACTTGGAAAGATAAACCTGCCAGTTCGGCCAGCTATGCCCGCCCTCCGACTGGTTCCACACATGCTTCACACTCATCTTCGTCAGTAAGTCGTCCATCGCCTTGACGCCGTTAAAACCAGGATCTTCCGTCCCGCACCCAATCCACAGCACCTTCAACTTCTGATTCAGCACCGCCGCGTCCGCCTTCTCCCACTCCGTGCGATTCCCGCCCCCGCTGAACGCCGCAATGTAGGCGAACTGATCCAGGTTATGCAGCCCGATCGCCATCGATTGCCCCGCGCCCATCGACAACCCGCCGATCGCCCGATTCTTGCGGTCACCCATCACGCGATACTTGCCCTCCACCATCGGCTTGATCGCGCTTAGCAACTCCTTCTCGATCGTCATCGGATCGTTCGTCGTTGGCGCCGCTTTGATCTCTCGCTGCACATGCCCATATGGCATCACCACAATCATCGGCTTGATCTTTCCCTCAGCCAGCAGGTTGTCCAAAATCACGTTCGCTCGGCCCGTCCAAGTCCACGACGCTTCAATCTGTCCGTTGCCATGCAGCAGATACAGAATCGGATACTTCTGCTTGCCACGCTCATACCCAGGGGGCGTATACACGTAAACCATGCGGCCCGTCTTCAGATTGGCCGAATCGTAAAATTCCAAGTGAACCGTTCCATGTGGCACGCTGCGCTCCTCGAAAACCGCCTTCTCCGCGCCCGGCACAGTAAACAGGCTGGTCGGCCCCCAGCGCCGCACCTCCAGATTCGGATTCGAAGGATCGGGCATGCGCAGCCCGCCATCGATCGCGTAGCCATACGTGTAAAAGCCCGCCGGCAGTGGACCCACCGTCAAACTCCACACTCCTTTTTCACCCTTCACCAGCGGCATCGGCTTCTTGATAAATTCCAGAATCCCCGGCGAGCCCATCAGCAGCACTTCGCTCGCTTTCGGGGCGAACAGGCGGAACGTCACGGTCCGATCGGCGTGGATCTCCGGCGAGACCGGCGCATTGTTGGTGTCTTCGTAGAATGGCGCCGGCGGCCGCTGGCAGTAACCCGCGCTCTGCCACAACAAGGCAACAATCAATAGATTCTTCATGGTTTGTACTCGCCGCCTTTCACAATCATATCGAGGACCTCTTTCGTACGCGCAGGGCACGCTCTTCCTTTGTCAGGAGTCCGATTGTCATGATCGGATTCAATCAATGGAAGCGGTTCAATGGCTCCATGGCTCTGGTTCAGTACCGTCCAGATGCCCGCAGGCGGAGACGTGGTGTCGATGAAGCCCATCCCTGCCATCACCGGCGCTTTGATGCGCGAAGCGAAATTGACCGTATCGAAGTACAGCGCGGTTCGCATGATATCCGCGCTGTCCGACGGCCAGTTCGGATACCCGGCCTTGCGCTCGTGCAGGTTGCCGTTGGTGTCCGCCCCCGCCGGGACGCACACCAGCACCGCCGTGATCTTCTCCGGGCGCAAACCTGCCAGGGCCAGGCTCTGCTGCCCGCCCATGCTGCCGCCGGTCAGCACGATGGTCTTGCCATCCCAATCTTGCCGCGTCAGCAGATAGTCCAGCGCCCGCGAATCGCGCAGGTACATGTTCAGAAAATACGATTTCTCGCGGTCTGTGTTACCCTCGGCCTGATAAGCGCGCGGTATGCCGCCACTCGCGTCCGAAGGCAACTTATCGTGCGAATCCACATTGATAAACAGCCACCCGTCAGCCGCCTTCTGCGCCGCCGCACGCGCGTTCAACGCATAGACGCCGGCATACTGCAGTTGAATCAGGGCAGGGAACTTGCCCTCCTTCGCAGGCTTGGCGACATAACCATGCGTCTTTGAACCCAACGCGTCCAGCACGAATATCTTCAATTCCACGCCAGCTACGTTGGTCTCAACATCAGTCAATATCGGGTTGATCGGTACCTTCGCCTGCGCGGCCAACTTGGCGTCCCAGAATAAGTCAAAATCCTCTGGCCGAGGTGTCGAAAGCCCGATCTTCCTCGGCGCAACCGCCGCGCCCACCGCATACAGGCCGTTGTTGATGCCCGAGTTGCCTCCCACATACGGGGGCTCGCTGCCATATGGCGTAACGGCAACATAGATCATCCCCGGCTCGCCGCCTTTGATCTCGATCGTGTCTTTGCCCGAAGCAAGATCGAGCTTACCTTCTTTCAAGACCACGGCGTTATTGCGCCGGATGGTCCACTTATAGGTGTAAGTGGGAGTAACCGGCCCGGGCGTCACCGTCCAGCCCACGGTCTCGCCCACGTCATAAATCCCGTTCGCATGATACGGCGCGAAAGTAAGTTGTTGCGCAATCGGTGTGCGCTGGGGCTGCGCCAGCACGAAAGGCGCGGCGGCCAAAAACGCAATCAGAAAAGGTTTGTAGGTTTGCATCATTCTATTCTCATTTCGCAGGTTCCGCCAGGGTCACCGTGAACCCCTTCAACGGCTTATCTGCGGCGTCAAGAAACCGCGCGCAAAAATCTGTCGCGCCGCCGCCGTTAACGATAGCCGCGCGTACGATATTTGCCCCCTTGTTCAGCGTAAGCCGCTTGGAGACGCCGTCATCGATAACCGTCTGGCGATCACCATAGATCCCGATGACCTCCTTCCCGTTCACCCACCACACCGAAGCCGCATTGGAGCCGATCGCCAGCCGCACGTCCTTCATCTCCTGCGGGCAATTCACAATCGTGACGGCCCAGAACAAAACATCGGACGTCGGCTTCCCCAATTGGCGTGCGAAGTGAAACAGGTTGACGTTGTAATTCTTCGTATCTACCGCATGCCAGGTCAGCTGCGCGCTGCCTGCGGTAACTTTATCGCCGTCATGCGGAAGAATGGTGAACTGCTGCGGGAAATGCTCTTTCTTCACCGATGCCTGCACGGCACTGTCGGTAAGTCCGGTAACTCCGATCGGCTCCAGTAACATCCAGCGTTGGATGAAGCCACCCACGCTGGGTTGCTTGTTCGGCGTCACGGGCTTTGTCAGCGTAACCGCGGGAACCTGCGCCGAGGCTGTAACTGCGGTGATAACAAGCACCGCCCATATGTAATGTGATCTCATGTCCAGTGCCTTCTACGGCGTCTTAAACAGCCAGCGCT
Organism: uncultured Acidobacteriia bacterium; assembly: GCA_903881085.1. GTDB lineage: Bacteria > Acidobacteriota > Terriglobia > Bryobacterales > Bryobacteraceae > CAIRSA01. Next base: position 3,193 of record CAIRSA010000252.1, on the reverse strand, counting down.
GCTTGTCGCTCTTCGGATCGAACTTCGCTAGCGTGGCAAAACTGCTGCCTACCGCTGAAAGCACCAGCGCCTCTTTGGAATTGGGAATGGACTTCGGCATAATGCGCCAAGTCCCATCGGCCAGCTGGTCCATCCGCCACAACTGCTCGGCCGCGCCCGTAAAGGCCGGAAGCACCACCAATTCGGAGTCGCTGCTGGCAGCCAGTGTCCGCTCCGTTCCAGCAACGGTGATCTTGAAATAAGGCGATCCGGGATACCCGCCCGCATTAAGCACGGCCGTAACAGCCCACTTCTGCTGCGCCTGGCACAAGTAATTCGCCATCCGCAGATCCAAATTGCCCGCAGGCCAGGTCTTCGAAACCTGCGCCACATCCTGATTGGGAATCACGCCGCCCACGCCCTGGAACATACCACCAGGTGCAGGCCCAGGCCCCGCGCCAGCCGGTGGAGGTCCACCACCTCTTGGCCCTCTGACGCGCCGCCCGCCAACCGGCATTCCCTCAACTGCCAATTCAATCGCCGTTCCGGTGCTTACCGATTCGATCTCGTAGACCCCTTCCTTCAAGTTGTCCCCGGCAACCGGCCAGCCGTCTTTCCAAAGCAGCGGACGAATATCCAGCACACTCGCCCCGCCGCGATCCAGATCGGCTTCGTAGTGCGTGGAGAACTTCTGCACGCCCTCGCCCAGGTCGAGCAAACCGAAATGCCCGGGTCCAACCACCCGTCCGCCAGAACCAAGGAACAGCTTCCCGCCGCCTTGGATCATGTCGACGCCCGTGTGGTCCAGAAACGGCCCGGTAACTTTCTTCGCTCGGCCCATGCGAATGTTATAGCCCGAGTCCGCCCCGCGGCAGCAACTGCCGTGCGTGGCCAGCAGGTAATACCATCCATCGCGGTAAATCATATCTGCCGCTTCGCAGTTGATCGCCAGATCGCGCGGCGGCACTTTGGCGTTGAGCCGCTTGCCAGTCTTTGGATCGAGCTCGAGCAGTCTTATGTATCCGAAGTAACTGCCATAGACCAACCAAACGCGGCCATCATTCGGATCGCGCATCACTCCCGGATCAATCGCATTGCAGTCCTCCACGCCATCTGACGAGGCCACCACGCCGCCCTCTTCCCACTTATAATCGGGCGAGTTTGGGTCCAGCGTTTTGTTCCAAAGCATGTTGATGGCTGCCTTGGGCTGGGCGCCGATGTTCGCTGCGATATAGAGGTAGTAGCGGTCGCCCAAGTGAATCACGTCCGGAGCCAACCCGCGCCGCGGAAGCTGCACGCCGCGTTTCCACGTCCAGCCATCGTCCGACACCAGCGCCGATCCGCCAGTGCCGTACGTGTAATACTTGCCGTCGCAGCGCACGATGGTGGACGGATCGTGGATACCCACGATGCCGTCCAGCCCCATCACCAGCGACGCGAGCGAAAGAGTGATTGCCACCAGAACGTATTTCATCGGCTACCTAGACTTTCAGATCCCAACCCTTGCGCAGCGCCGGTTTCACCAGCCGGTTGGCCTCCGCGCTGTTGGTGAACTGGCGCTTCTTGCCATCCCACATCAGCTTGCCGGGCACGCGCAGTGCAATCGCGCCCAGTGACAGCCATTCGATATATTTCGCCGCCACCGGGAACTCTGAAACGCCAGGAGCGCCGCCCTTGCAAGCGCGAATCCAATCCTGTTGGTGATTGATACCGCGCTGCAGCACCTGCGGCGGCAACTTGTATTCCGCCCAGCGCGACGAGGGCAGCAGCATGACACCTTCTCCGCGCGAAGTCGTAGCCATGTACCCCTTCGAGCCAACAAACACCGCGCCATTACCCGGTGAGCGCATCTTCGGATCCGTCGAAGCTCCCGGAGGCAGACCGCCCCCTCGTGCACCCGGACCACCCGGCCCGCCGCGGAAACCTCCCGGAGGGAACCCGCCACCGCGCCCCTGCTGTTGCATCGGCTTGCCGTCCACCGTCAACTGCGTGCTCACCAGCATCATGCCGTCGCCGCCCTGCACGAACGGGCGGCCCTTCTCCGTCAGATTGTTCATCTGCGGAAACAGCCGTTCGCCTTCCTTCATGCCCGCCGGATCCTGGAAGTCGCCGCGCATGTTCTGATACGTATGCACCGTCACCGGAGGCATGTTGCCGCGCGCCGGGAATTCGAACACCACATGCGCGCGCAGCGGCCACAGCCACTGATTCTTGCCTTCCACAAAAACGCACTCCACGCTGGTCGGCGAGACCTTATCTAGCTGCAGCGCCAAATGCGCCGGCCCCAGATTATGTACCAGCCAATCGCCCATCGAGCCGCCAGTGGAAAAATCGATGAACGCACGCCATTGATTCGTCATCAGCGGATTGAACGTGCGCGTCGCCGCGCAACCCTGCCACAGATCCCAATCGAGCGTCGATGGCACGGGCGTTGCTTCAGGCCCGGTGGCCGGCAGATTGGGCTGCCCGCCATAGATGCCGCCCGTCCACGCATGTAACTCTTTCACCTCGCCGATCTCGCCTGACCAGAAAATCTCGCACGCCGTCTTGGTGCCTTCGTGGTTCCAGCCCTGGTTGCCCATCTGCGTCGCCACTTTGTACTTCGCCGCGGCGTCCACCAGTAACTGTGCTTCCCACGGTGTGCGCGTCAGCGGCTTTTCACAGTAAACGTGCTTGCCGTGTTGCATCGCCAGCAGCGCCACCGGCGTATGCATATGATCGGGCGTGGCCACCATCACCGCATCTATGTTCTTGCCCTCGGTCTCAAACATCTTGCGATAGTCTTTGAACTTCTTGGCCTTGGGATACTGCGCGAAGCCGCGCGCGGAGCGCTCCTCGTCCACATCGCACAGCGCGACGATGTTCTCCGTCGCCGCCGCACCGACAACGATAGCCGGACCGCGTACGCCGAAACCAACGGCCGCGATATTGAGCTTTTCGTTCGGCGACTTATAGCCCAGCGCGGAAAGCGTCGGCGTGCCTGCCGCCGCTCCGGCGAGCAGCGAGCCATAGAAAAAATAACGTCTTGAAAAAGTATGATCGTGCATGGAGTGCCTCCTGATAAGAAAAGAGCGTCAGCCAAATTCTATCAGAAGGCCACCTCATCCTGCCCCGAAATACAATGTCCGCCCGCGTGGGGCAGGTTGGCAACCCAATGTCGCTTACATTGACTAGAACGACGCGTCGCATTTGGGGTCTGACACCTTTTTTCGGC
>CAIRSA010000251.1 GCA_903881085.1 uncultured Acidobacteriia bacterium | reverse complement strand
GCCATCCGAAAACACCTCAAGACAAATTCGCCACGGATCCACACGGATGGACACGGATGGAACTGAGGATGCGACTTGGATTCTTCGGATGATCACATCCGCCAGCGTATAACGTGTGGCCAATCAAAAACGAGTGGCATTAGATTGGCAATCCGCGGCCGGCGTGTCCGCCGTGGCCTTAGCGGATGTCGATTGATTATCGGCTATCCGTAGTTATCTTAGCGCTTATGGGCTAATCGCCCGCCCCACCCTTGAAAACACCGCCGTGTCGAGTTTAGAGGCGACGATTCACCTGTGCAATTAGAAATGAAGGCAAACGTTACATGGTTGCCTGGAACATTGCTTTATCAACAGCGGAAAGAGTCTCGTCGATGTCGTTCTCCGTGTGCACGGCGGAGGTATAAAAGCGGCCATCGGGCAGCACGTTGACGCCTTCGTTGATCATGGAAACGACGAACCGGCGCAGAACGTCCGCATCGTCATCGAACAGATCGCGGTATTCGCGCAGGTCTGGCCGGCGCGTGAAGTGGATGGAAAATGCAGTCGGAAAACCCGTCAGCAAAACCGGAATTTGATGGCGGTCGGCAATGTCGCGGATGCCGTTCATCAGCATCGCACCTATCTTTGAGGCTTCCCACAAAGCGCCGCGCTCCAGCAGGTTCAACGTAGCGTAGGCGCCTGCCATGGCGAGGGGATTTCCGTTGAACGTTCCGCCGAAAGCCACGCCGTTATAGAGCATCATCTCCATCAGATCCTTGCGCCCGGCAAACGCGCTCAACGGAACGCCTCCGGCCATCGCTTTTCCGAACGTGGCCAGATCAGGCGTGACGCCGAAGAAGCCTTGCGCACCGCCAAGACCGATGCGGAAACCTGTGATCACTTCATCGAAAATCAGCAGCGTACCCTTGGCCGTGCACAGTTCGCGGACCTTCTCCAGATAGCCAGGCATAGGCGGGATGCCCCCGCTGTTGCACATCACAGGTTCCATCACCACGGCGGCGATCTCGTAGCGCTGCAGCGCCTCTTCCACCGCTTCGGCCGAATTCCAGCGGACAACAATCACGTTGTCGTTGGCATTCGGCACCTGTCCCTTCGACCCTGCAACCACGTTGGGCGATTCGCGGGGCCCCACATCCGCTGCCGAGGGATGATAACTCAATAGGGTGGAATCCATCCAACCGTGATAATGGCCTTCGAACTTCAAAATCAAATTGCGCTTTGTCGCCGCACGGGCCAACCGAAGCACGATCTGAATCGCCTCACTGCCGCTCGAAGTATAGGCGACCCGCTCCGCGCAAGGCACGAGCGATTGAAGTTTTTCCGAGACCAGAAACTCCATCTCATGCTGGGCTCCAAAGGTGTGCACGCCTTCTGCGGCCCATCGCACGGCATCGATCAGCTCCGGATGCTTGTAGCCCATGATGTTGGGCCCCCAGCCGAGGGTGTAGTCGATGAACCAGTTCTCGTCGACATCGAGCAAGCGGGCGCCAACGGCATCTTTGAAATAGAGCGGAACCGGGGCCTGCGCGCGGAACGGACTGCTGACTCCGCCGGTCAATGATTTCTGCGCACGCTGCAGCATCGCCGACGAAGTTCTAAACTTCGGATTGGTCTGTTGCCGTGTTGCTGAAGATTCCATAGCGGGAAATTCAGTATAAACCAGATTGGTTGCTCGCGGCTGATACTATATTAATTCGCCAATGATGCGGACCATCTTGCTGCTCCTAGGAATCGCGATGCCTTTGTTTGCCCAACGCCGCGGGGTGAATCTCTCCGGCGCCGAATTCGGCCAGACCGTCTTTCCCGGCGCGCTGGGAAAAGAATACACATTTAACACCGAAAAAAGCTTCCAGTATTTTTCCGCCAAAAGTTTGAACCTGCTGCGCGTGCCGGTGCGCTGGGAACGGCTGCAACCGGTGCTGCGGGGTGCGCTCGATCAGCCGTATTTGAATCTGCTCAAGACCAACTCTGCTTGGGCCAAGGCGAGCGGGGCACGGATCGTCATCGACGTGCAGAACTTTGGGCGGTACATTTCCGCGGGACAGGAACTGGTGATCGGCAACGGCCGCGTGACGGCCGCCGATCTGACCGACCTATGGGTGAAACTATCAGCAGAATTCCGCGGCGATGACGGCGTCTACGCTTATGGGCTGATGAATGAACCGCACGACATGGGGGCGGGCGATTGGAAGTCGATTTCGCAGACCGTACTGTCAGCGATCCGCGCCGCGGGCGACACAAAGATGATCCTGGTGCCGGGCGATTCGTGGTCGAGCGCCGAGGCCTGGCCGCGCGTCCATGGCACGAACGCTTGGATTAATGACCCTGCGGCGAACTTCGCCTTCGAGGCCCATACTTATTTCGATAGCGACAACAGCGGCACGTATAAACAGAGTTACGACCAGGAACTGGGCCGCAATCCGTCTCTGGCACAGATCGGACCGGCGCGCCTGGCTCCGTTTGTCGACTGGTGCCGGGCGAACAAGGTGCAGGGGTTTCTCGGCGAGTTCGGCGTTCCGGATAACGACGCGCGCTGGCTTACCGTGCTGGATAATTTCTTGGCGGCGCTGGATGCTTCGGGGATGGATGGGTTGTACTGGGCGGCGGGGGAATGGTGGGGCAACTATCCGTTGTCGATCCAGCCGTCGAACAGTTTTTCCGTCGACCGTCCGCAGTTGCCTGTAATGCTGCGCCATCTTGGACCGGCCGCGTTTACTACGGTTGCCGCTCCGACGTTTGCTGGATGGGTGTTTGCGCCGGATTCCTTGGTAAGCGGCTTTGGCCGCGATCTGCCGGCCGATGCCAGCGTGCAACTAACCGATAGCGCGGGCGTGACGCGGCCAGCGAAGGTCCTCTACAACGGTAGTGGACAGATCAACTACGCGATTCCGGCGGATGTGGCTTTGGGGAAGGTGGATGTTAAGGTGGGTGCGGCGAGCGGGGTGTTCTGGCTGGAGAGGGTGGCCCCGTCGGTCTTCCAAAATCCCCAGATTATTCAAGGCGCTGGTTTGTATCTTGTGATGTATGGGACTGGGATCCGGAACGCAAAGCTGATTCAGGTTTCGGTGAATGGGAAGGACGTGACGCCTTTGTACGCTGGCCCGCAGCCTGAGTTCGCTGGTTTGGACCAGATTAATATTCTACTGCCGGGCGGGTTGTTCGGGGATGTAGTAGTTCAGGTTGTGGCGGATGGGAAGCCTGCAAACCAACTGAGTTTGCGATTGTGAAAGCGCGACCTTACGGTCGCAGCTTGGGGAGCGGTTGTATACTTGTCACCGAGCCGCATCCGTCAGAAGTTGTGAAAAATTAGATATTGGACAGGCGAATGGCCTGTCCTACCCACGGAAAGCCGATGTTTTCAACCTAGAAAAAGCTGTTGGACTGGGTTGGATACAGCGATCTTCCGCATTTGCATTCGATTGGGGATGAAGGCGGCGTAACCCATTGGGTGAGTGATTCATTGGAGCATTGCGGTGGAGGGCAATTGGGGTCAGACATCCCATTTTCGGCCGAAAACGGCCGAAAAAAGGTGTCAGACCCCAAATGCGCGGCGTCGGGCGAATTGGCTGAAGCCCATCCAACTGCTTTTTCCAGGTTCAAGGGTAGGACAGGCGATTCGCCGGTCCAGTTCGCTTGCGAGAGCATTTTTTCACACAATCTCAGACCAGCACCTGACCGGAGCCAAGGCAAATCCGAAAAGAACTGAAAACAAAGGCATTTGAATTTTCAGTTCCTTAGGAGGGTGCGGTTTCTGATAAGAATCAAAACTACCGAGCGGCCAACAACGCCCGCAAGTGCCGAGCCCGTTCGGGCGACCGCAACTGACGCAGGGCCTTCGCTTCAATCTGGCGAATCCGCTCGCGCGTGACGTCGAACTCCTGGCCGATCTCTTCCAGTGTGTGTTCGCGCTCGCAGCCGATACCAAACCGCAGCCGGATCACCTTCTCCTCTTTCGGAGACAAGGTTTTCAAGATGTTAGCCGTCTCGTCGCGGACGTTCGATTCAATAACAGCGTCCACGGGCGAACCAACCCAGCGATCTTCGATCAGATCGCCTAGAGCAGATTCTCCGTCGCGGCCGACCGGCGTTTCCAGTGAAACCGGGTCGCGCGAAATGGTCTTCAGCTTCTGGACCTTTTCCACGGGGATGTCCATGCGGCGGCTGATTTCTTCATTTGTAGGAGCACGGCCCAGTTCCTTTTCCAACTCGCGCGTGGCGCGGAGGAACTTATTCATGCTCTCGTTCATGTGAACGGGGATGCGGATGGTGCGCGACTGGTCAGCGATCGCACGGGTGATCGCCTGGCGAATCCACCACGTAGCATACGTTGAAAATTTGTAGCCACGGCGATACTCGAACTTGTCGGCGGCGCGCATCAGGCCGATGTTGCCTTCCTGGATCAGATCCAGAAGATGCAAGCCGCGGTTGACGTACTTCTTGGCGACCGAAACCACCAAGCGGAGATTGGCTTCCACCAAGTCCTTCTTCGCACGCTCGGCCTCGATCTCGCCGTGGCGGATCACGCTCATGCTGTGCTTCAGGTCAGTGATGGGCGCACCGGCTGTGAGTTCGCGCTTTTTGATTTCGCGGCGCAGTTCACGAACCTTGGCCTGGACGGTCTGGTTATTCCGTTCCTCAAGGCGCTTTGCTTCATCCTCGAGGTTCACCATCTCATCCAAAGCACGTTCAATCTCTTTGGAGAACTGTTTCCAACGGACGCTCAATAGGGGCAGCGAGCGCATCGCCCGGCTGATCTCTACCTGTGCCCGATAGTATTTCATCAAGGCTTTGCGGCGCGCCTTGCGGGCAACCGGGTTCTTGACGGTGGTTTTGTTGACAACAATGGCGTTTAACTTTTCGTAAAGCTGTTGCTGGCGCTTTTGCAGCGTGGCCAGGTCGGCAAATTGTTGTTTCAGTTCGTTACGGCGCTTGTTATCGGCGGCGGTACCTTCTTCCACATCGCCTAAGTCCACGTAGCTTTCGAGCTCTTCCTGGCCTTTTTTCAGGCGCTCGGCGAACTCCAAAACCATCATTTGAACCAGGGCGGACCGACTTAAAGCCTTTTGCATCCGCAGTTTGCCGCGTTCCATCCGGCGCGCCAGATCCACTTCTCCGTCACGCGTCAACAACGGTACAGAACCCATTTCGCGCAGGTACACGCGTACCGGGTCATCCGTGTATATGGACTCTTCTACATGTTGAGTAGCATGAAAGTCATCGCCGTCATGCACTTCTTCCGGGTGGAAAAAGTTTGCTTCCTCATCAAATGGAAGACCCAACGGCTCGTTCGCATCTGTCAGGAATTGATCTTCGAATTGATCCACTTATTATTCGCCTTCCCATCTAGGCTCATGAAAACACTACTGATTGCCTGTGGGCTAATTTTTGACAGTATCTACACGGCTCTCCGCGCGGACACTAGTCCGCTTCGATTATAGCACCCATCGAGGCCGATGTTAATACCCAATCTTTATGATGTTTCGAAATCGTTTCGGATTCATTCCATTCCTTGCTTTGCTAGCCAGGTGGATTAACCCTCACCCATAACAAGACGTAGGAATAAGGACATATGTTTCGCGTCGAAATCGTAAACTCGCGCCATGCCCACCGTCAGGCTGCCGGCACAAGTTATTTATCGGACCGTTTTTGCCTGATGAGACTTTTTAGTTCGCTCAGAAACGCTTCTTCGTCCTGGAAGTCGCGATAGACGGAAGCAAATCGCACGTAAGCGATTTTGTCGAGGCCGCGGAGATTTTCCATCAGAACTTCTCCTACATCGCCAGTTGACATTTCGCGTTCGGCGCTTTCCGACAGTTTTGATTCGACATCGTCCACAATCTGTGCCAGTTTGGCCATCGCGATAGGGCGCTTCTCGCAAGCTTTGAGAAGCCCGTTCAAGACCTTCTGGCGGTCAAACTTCTCGCGCCGACCGTCTTTTTTCACTACCATGTAAGGAATTTCGTCAATTCTTTCATATGTAGTAAATCGGCGCTCGCAGCGCAGACACTGCCGGCGGCGGCGAATGACGTCGCCTTCCTTGGATTCGCGCGAGTCGATCACGCGATCCTGATTGAATTGACAGAATGGACAAATCATTATGAATATTCTCTTCTTATTAGAAACCGCTCCCTCACGGTCGCGGCTCGGTGAACGCACAGAGACCGTGAGGGAGCGGTTTTCCCGTCCGCGCTACTGCGCCGCTTCCTCTAAATGCCTCAGCTTGTGCCAGTTTAACCCCTCGTGCGCGGCCAGCGTGAGTCCAACGGGCACCACCGACACAAAAGTCACCAGCCAGAACAGAATCGAAATCCCGGTAGCGACTTCCAGCGGGAGCCCATACAACTCCACCAATACTACAGTCGTAGCAATTTGAGTCCCGCCTCCAACCCCCGGAATCTGAACCACTCCCCCAAAGGCGACAAACCCAACCACGATCAGTGCATCCAACCAGCTCAGTTCGCTGGTAGCCGGAAAACTTCGTAACAGGCAGTAGGTGCTGGCTATTATGATAAGCCATTCTGAAACGGTATAGAAAAGGGTGATGCCTACCGCCGCAGCGCTCCGCGTTGACTGCATCCCGGTCACAAACGAATCCACAATCGACCGCGCCCGCGCCTGCCACCTGACAGGGAGCCAGACCAGTCCCCCGCTCACCCATCGGGTAAACGCCCGAAGATATAGACTGGAAAGAACTAACACTGCCAGACAGGCCACGCAGGAGGTGGCAATCACCTGTCCGCCAACAAGGAACACAAAGCGTAGCGCCGGCCCCATCTGCCCACTCGGCATCGCGGTCTGGTCGAACCGTGTCAGTGCAAATCCAAACAGCAGCAAGACGACCAACAGGTCATAGACACGTTCCAACAGCCATACCGCCAACTGCGAGGAGATGGGCACTTTTTCTTTGTTTGCAATTAAGTACGGGCGCACAAACTCACCCGGCCGGCCGAACAGCACGAGTGCCGTGAAACCGATCATTGTTGCAGAAAGCAACGGAAGGATCCGAGCCTCCGGCCGCAGCGGCCGCAACAAAGCCTTCCATCGCAATGCCCGGCATAGATAGGTCGCGTAGATAAAAACCAGCGACCCGGCCAGCCACGCCCAATCGAGTTGGAGCATGGTTGCCGCGAAAATTCCCCACTGGAACGCAGAACCGCGCAGCCGGAACATCGCCACAGAGCCCACGACAAGTCCAATTGCAAGCAGGACAAAGACCAACCGGCGCCAATTTGGATTGCGCATTATCTCCTGACCCCAACATTGGATCGATCCGCACTTGGATTCTAGCCCCAAAGGGTGAATAATTAGTTCTTGGCCACATTGCCAGATTCGAGCGAACTTCTTATGATAAATCCTCGTAAGGATAAGTGGAAGCCCAAAGCGAACGCAAAATGGTAAAAACTCGCCGGCTCCAGGGGATGGAACGACTCGATGACGGCCTTAGCCACAACAGCAACATTGGGAACGCCGGGGGGCGCGCTAAGCACCGGATGGCCACTGGCATGGATAGGGGGATTAGCCGGCACCACCGGCATTAAATTTGTGGAGAGCAGTCTAGACCTGGATTCCAGTCTCGTAGATCGCTGCCTCGCCGGGGACGAGAGCGCCTGGGAGAGGCTCGTCAAACTGCATACCCGCCGGGTCTATGGCATCTGCTACCGCTTCACCAATAATGACGGCGAAGCGCAGGACCTGACGCAAGACGTTTTTTTGCGCATTTTTAAGACGTTAAAATCGTTCCGATCAGGCGAGGGGTCGTTCACGGTATGGATGACGCGGCTGACGCGGAACCTGTTGATCGATCATTACCGCCGAACCAAGCTGGAACGGGCCACCGATTCGATTGAGGATCAACTCACAGTGCTTGAAGAGCGCTCGGCGGGAACTGGCAAGGCCGACGGACTGCTGGCCGGCCGCGAGGCAAGCGAGATTTTGCAGGCCGGGTTACAGCGGCTTTCGCCGGAATTACGCGAAGCGGTGATTTTGCGCGACCTGGAAGAGTTGGAATACAAGGAAATTGCCGCAGTACTCAGTGTGCCCGAAGGCACAGTGAAAAGCCGCCTTAATCGCGGCCGTGCTGAACTGGCGCGGGTGTTGCGAAAGCACAAAATTGCGGTATGATGCCACAAAAAGATTTTTACCGGGTTAAATGAATTGGTAGTAGGAAAAAGAACATGACTTGCGCGGAACTGGAAATACTGCTCGCCGACTACGTGGATGGAACACTCCACACGGCGCAGCGGTCTGCCCTGGAAGCACACGCCGCCGAATGCGAGGCATGCGCCGAATTTGTGCGCGATGTCACCGGATCAAGTGCCTTCATGGGCCGCGTAAGTGCCGCCGAGCCGCCCGCAGAATTGGTGACGCGGATTCTGTTCGCCATCCCCAGGGCCGCTGAGGTGCAACGGGACGAGAAATCCCCAGGCCTGTGGCAGTCCATCCGGAATTGGTTTGAGCCGGTTCTGCAGCCTCGCTTTGCAATGGGAATGGCGATGACGATCCTGTCGTTCTCCATGCTGGCGCAGATGTCGGGCATACAGGTGCGGCAGTTCAAAGCTGCTGATTTAGACCCGGTGAGGGTTTGGGCAACGCTCGACGCCCAGGCCCACCGCGGCTGGGAACGGGCCGTGAAATATTACGAGAATCTGAAGCTTGTGTACGAAGTCCAGAACAGGCTGAAAGAGTGGTCGGATCAGGACGAAGAAGAGCGTAAGGCGCAGCCAGCGGGTTTGCCTCAGCAAACGCTGACGCCTTCGCGAACCACGCCGCAAGGCACGCAAAAACAGGACGGCGGCGAAGGGAGAGAAAGCAAATGAGCGGAACAGACACAACATCGATAGCATATTGCCGGGCCTGCGGCAAAGCCTTGACGGCTGATCAGCAGCGCAACGCGCAGGGCACAGTGTTTTGCGAGGAGCACGTCCCGAAGCCGGAGACGGATGCGGGCACGCCCCTTCCTCAGCCTCCGCCGCCATCGCCGAACGATTCCGGCGCATCTCCCTGGACTGCGCCGCCGACTCAGACCGCGAATCAGGCCAGGGTGACCGGAGCCTCCTCGGGAAGTCCGGGACTGGCTTTCCTGTTGGGCTTGATTCCTGGCGTCGGCGCCATCTACAACGGCCAGTATGCCAAGGGCCTACTGCACGTGGTTGTGATGGGAATGCTGGCCAGCGTGGCCAATGCCGGTGACCTGGGCGGACTGGAAGCGATGATCGTCATGCTGCTGATCGTCTTCCCGTTCTACATGGCCTTTGAGGCTTATCATACTGCGCAGCGAAAAGAGCGGGGCTTGCCGGTGGATGAATTCTCCAGCATTCTGCCGCTTCACGGAGACGGCAGTCATGCCCTCCCACTGGCCCCGATCGGACTGATCGTAACCGGTGTCCTCTTCCTGCTGCACAACCTTGAAATTCTACGCATCAGCAGACTGATGCGGTTCTGGCCGGTGCTGCTCATCGTGCTTGGAATTTTCATGCTGTATTCCCGGCTCGCGGCTCCATCGGCCGAAGGGGAGGGTCGTCATGAATAATCGCGGAAACCTTGCAAGCGCCATTCGCGGGCCGATCCTCATGATCACCATTGGCACGCTGATCGCCTTCGATACATTCGACGGGTATAGCTTCACGCGCACGTGGCCCATCATCATCATCGTATTCGGCCTGCTGAAACTGTTCGAGCGAGTTTCAGCCGGTCAGCCTCCGGCCCCACCCGCCGGAACAGGGGTGTCATCATGAGACCGCGCTCCATTGTCGGACCGATGATTCTGATCGCCGTGGGCGCCATCTTCCTGGTGAACAACCTGCGACCCGATCTTCCCCTGCTGGAACTGCTTGGCCGTTACTGGCCGTTTTTGATCATCGGCTGGGGCGTGCTGCGGCTGGTTGAGGTGCTGACCTGGTCGGCCACCGGCAAGCCGCTTCCCGAGCACGGCGTCTCTGGAGGCGAGTGGGGACTGGTGGTGCTGATATGCGTACTCGGCTCCTCCGCTCTTTTCGGAATGCGTATTCGCGACCGTTGGGGCAATCGCGGCTTTAGTGTCCGCGGCCTGGAATTCCTCGGCGAATCCTATGACTACCCCTTTTACGGCAGCACTCCCTGCGGTAAAGCGCCGAAGGTCGTGATCGACAATTCCCGCGGCAATGTCCACATCACCGCCTCCGACACGGAGGATTGCAAGCTTTCGGGCACCAAGACCGTGCGCGCCTTCCAACAGGCGGAGGCCGGTAAGTTCAACACGGATACACCGCTGGAAATGGTGCGCCAGGGCGACCAGGTGATCGTCCGCACGAATCATGACCGCATCGGCGGCTGGCCGCGTGTGAAGGCCGATCTGGAACTGGTGCTTCCCCGCGGCGCCTCCATCGAAGCGCGTAACAAATACGGCGATTACGACATCGCTGACCTGACGGGCAACGTGGAAATCAATAGCGATAACACAGGCGTGCGCATTCAGAATCTTGGCGGCAACTTGCGCGTCGATACCAACAAAAGCGACATCATCCGCGCCGTTGGCGTGAAGGGAACGGTAGACGTCCGCGGCGGTCACGCACAGGATCTGGAGTTGGAGAACATTCAAGGCGCGGTGACGGTGAACGGCAACTTCGCTGGCGACGTGCAGTTTCGGAACCTGGCCAAGCCTGTGCGCATGGAATCGTCGCAGACCTCGCTGCGTGTGGAGAAGGCCCCTGGACAGATCCGCATGGCGCTTGGAAATCTGACGGCCAACAATCTGGTGGGCCCCATTCAAATCACGGCCAAGAGCAAGGATGTGCAGATCTCGGACTTTACGCAATCGGCAGAGATTACTGTTGACCGCGGGGATATCGAACTTAGCCCGTCGAAGTTGCCACTAGGAAAAATGGACGTTCATACCAAGGGCGGCAACATTGAAATGGCCTTCCCGACGGGCTCAAAGTTTTCGCTCCGCGCATCGGCCAAACGTGGCGAGGCGGAAAACGAAACCGGCCTTTCATTGGCATCCGAAGCCGAGGGCAGAGGCAAGAACCATACCAATGTTCTGACTGGAGTGATTGGACAGGGGCCACAGATCAACCTGACCACGGATCGCGGCAATGTGACGCTGAAGAAGGCGGGCGTGGCAGCGACTACTCCTGAGCCGGCACCGAAGCCGGATGCTCCGGCTCCGCCCAAGCCCCCGCAGGCGATTAAGACCGAGCAGTTGTAGTTAGTAGCATGGACAGGCGAATCGCCTGTCCCACCCCGGTTAGCATGCCGTAATCAGCATCAGCCGCACATCCATCACGTTGGTGTTCGTGGGGCCGGTCTTCACCAACCCGCCCACTGCTTCGAAAAAGTGATATGAATCGTTCCGCGCCAGGAACTCGGCCGCACTCAGGCCCAGTTTGCTGGCGCGTTCGATTGTCTGGCCATCCGCGATAGCGCCAGCCGCGTCCGTTGGCCCATCTGTGCCATCGGTTCCGCCGCTCATTACAACCACGTTTGGCGTGCCGGCCAGATCGATCGCCGCCGCCAACGCGAACTCCTGATTACGCCCGCCCAATCCTGTGCCACGAATCGTTACCGTAGTTTCGCCACCAGAGATCACGCAGCAGGGAGGCTTTACGGGCCGGCCCGTGTTTACGATCTCGCGAGCAATCGCCGCGTGCATGCGCGCCACATCGCGCGTTTCGCCTTCGATGGTAGTGCTCAACACCAGCGGACGCAAGCCCAGTTCGCGAGCCTTCTGGACGCATGCATCCACCGCCAGTTGATTGCTGCCGACAATCAGATTGTGAACGTTGTCCAACTGCTTGGGCGTCTCCGCGATTTCGCCGCGTATGCCGCTTTCGAGGCGCGCGCGCACCGTTGCCGGAGTGCGCTCCCACGCTCCGTATTTATCGAGAATCCCTTTCGCCTGCGCATACGTGCTCGGGTCGGGCGTTGTCGGCCCGGAGCCGATCACGCTGAGGTCATCACCGATCACATCGCTCAGCATCAGCGCCAGCACATCGGCCGGCGCGGCCAGTCGCGCCAGTTGTCCGCCTTTGATTGTCGAAATATGTTTGCGGATGCAATTGATCTCGCCGATATGCGCGCCGCACTCGAGCAGCACGCGCGTGGCGGCCTGCTTTTCCGCAAGCGTGATGCCTTCCACCGGTGCAGGCATCAACGCCGAAGCCCCACCGCTGATCAGCACGATCACCAGATCGCCGCTGCCTGCCGACGCAGCAATCTCCGCGATGCGGCGCGCGCCGGCGACGCCGTTCTCATCGGGCACTGGATGACTGCATTCCACCAACTCCACGCGCCGCAGTTTCTTCACGTGGCCGTATTTCACGTTGAGCACACCGCCCGTGATTCTGCGCCCAAGAAGTTTTTCGATCGCCGCCGCCATGGCCGCGCCGGCCTTGCCGCCGCCGATCACGTAGATGTTGCGATACCGGTCAAGCTTGTACTTGCGCCGCCCGGCGATCAGCACGCCATCTGTCACCGTAACGTGGCGCAGGATGGCCTGCTCCGGATCGGCCGCGCGCAAAGCCGCCTGAAAGATCTTGCCCGCCTGTGCCTGCAATTGCTTCGACATGATTAGAAGAGTGGCAGCGCCAGAATCGCTTTCAAAGCCGCTTGCGGATCGTCGCTTTCAATCGCGATTTGATAATCGGCCTTGGCGTACAAATGTTGGCGCGAATGATAGAGCTGCGTGAACCGTTCCACATCGCGCGCCAGCGGCCGGTGCTGCGCGGTCCGCACGCGCTGCAACGCACGTTCAATGGGGCAGTTCAGAAAAATGGTGACGCCGTTATTTTCGATCAACTCGAAATTGCCGGGATGCACAAACGCGCCGCCGCCCAGCGCCAGCACGGTCGGCTTGCCGCGCTCAATCGAGCGCACGCGGCCCTTTAGCATGGCCGTCTCCGTAGCGCGGAATGCCGCTTCGCCGTGTTGTTCGAAGATGTCGCTGATCGGCTTCTGATGCTCGGCCTCGATGTCGTCGTCCAGGTCCGCAAAGCCCCAGCCAAGTTCTTCCGCCAGCAGCCGCCCTAACGTCGTCTTGCCGCTGCCCATAAATCCGACCAGATAGATGCCTGGTGTGCGCTTCAGTTTCAGAATCATGCCTGTCTGTTATTGTCGTAGATTTCGCGGAGCTTTTTATCAACGAGTGCCGGAAACATTCTCGCCATCGAAATAAACAGCCACCCGATGCGCGGCGTTACCACTGTTCTTGCGCCGCGTTCCACACCGCGCGCCACCGCCTCCGCGCAGGTTTCGGCATCGATAGAGAACATCTTGTCGCCGCCCATGTTTTGTGGGGCAGAGCCTGCCAGGGCGTTGTCGAAAAACGCCGTCCGCACATAGCCAGGACACACCGTCATCGCATGAATGCCATCGCGCCGCAGTTCCATGCGCAGCCCGTCCGTCATCGCGCCCACGGCATATTTCGACGCCGAATACATGGTGAGCCAGGGCAGCGTGACCTTGCCTGCCATCGATCCGATGTTGACGATTGTTCCCGCGCCCTGCCTGCGCATGTGAGGCACTGCCAACTGCGTCATGCCGAGCATGGAGAACAGGTTCAATTCGAACATGCCGCGCAATGTTTCAATCGGCGCGTCAACCGTCGGCAGCAGCACGCCCGCACCGGCGTTGTTGATCAGAATGTCGATACGCCCGAATCGCTCGATCGTTGCAGCCACGACGCGCTCGCGAACATTGGCATCTGTCACATCGCCCACCGTGCGCAATGCATCCGAACCGCCAACCTGTGCCAACTTGTCCGCCGACCTTGCCAGCAGCGACAGCCGAGCCCCGCGCTTTGTAAACACGTCCGCGCACGCTGCCCCAATGCCTTGCGACGCACCGGTAATCAAGACAACTTTCCCTTGAATTTGCATTGAAAATTGCCGTCTCGCGGCGTGGAAGCCATAATGGTAACATGGCCCGCGATCTGCTACCGCTATTCCCACTGCAAGCGATTCTTTTTCCGCGTACACAGATGCCGCTGCACATCTTCGAAGACCGGTATAAGACCATGATCGGAGAAGCGCTTGAGAACTCCACGGAGTTCGGCATCGTGCTCGCACAGGAACGCGGCGTGGTCAATACCGGCTGCACCGCCATCGTCAGCAAACTAATGAAGCGATACGACGACGGGCGTATGGACATCATCGTCGTCGGCCGCCGCCGCTTCGAGGTGTACGAGTTGGATCAGGAACTGGAATATCTGCGCGGCTCGGTCACCTTTTTCGACGACGAAGACACGGAACCGCCCGTGAAGGCGCATCTGGAACAGGCGATCCGCGGCTACTATTCCTGCCGCACCATCGAGGGCGCGGCGCCGCTTCCAGACCCCGATTTGAACGATCCACAGCTAAGTTTTCAGCTTGCCCAGGCCGTGCCCGAACTCGAATTCCGGCAGGCCCTACTTTCCATCCGTTCTGAAGCCGAGCGCCTCAAGCATCTGGCGAAGTTCTTTCCGCCCTATATTTCCAAGCAAAAACAACAGGCGCATTTCCGCAAGATTGTCCCGCAAAACGGCCACGGCAAGCTGAAGGAAGAGGCCTAGGATGCAACCGCTGAATCTACTGATCGACGCCGACGACACGCTGTGGGAAAACAACATCTACTTCGAGCGTGCCTTCGACGAGTTCGTCGACTACTTGGACCATTCCACGCTCACGCCGCGCGAAATCCGCGACGTGCTGGATGAGATCGAACGAGTTAACAGCAAAGTGCACGGCTACGGCTCGAAAAACTTCGGCAAGAATTTGGTTCAGTGCTATCAGCATCTGGTTGCAGATCACATCTCCGAAGAGCAGGCCCGCATCATCACGGGCTTGGCCGAGCGCATTCTGGAACAGGCGGTGGAGATCATCGATGGCGTGCCGGAGACACTGGAATATCTGGCTGCGCGTCATTCGCTGACGGTCTTCACCAAGGGCAACGCCGACGAACAAAAGATCAAGATCGATCGGTCCGGTCTGATGCCGTTCTTCGCCCACGCGCAGATTGTGAAGGAGAAGGACGAGCAGGCGTACCGCGGTGTGCTGGAGGCGCGCGGCCTCGACCCGGCAGTGACGTGGATGATCGGTAATTCGCCGAAGTCCGACATCAACCCCGCGCTTGCCGCCGGCATGAATGCGGTGTTTATTCCGCATGCGCGGACTTGGGTGTTGGAGAAGGAAGACCTGCGCACGAATGGGCATCGGGGGAGATTCCTTCAATTGGAAAGCTTCCGGGAACTGCGAACTGCGTTTTAGGGTGGGTCGGACGATTCGTCTGCCCTAACTTGCTAATTGCGTCATGCACCATCAAATTGTGAAAATCAAAGGGCACTGCATTCCGCAGGCTATTTGGCGCAAACCTTAAGGCTACAATTTTATGCTTATTTCCGCATAAGTAGCCGATTTTCCAATATATGAAGGCTTTCCGTATCGCTGCAGGATTGGCGTCGCTACTCATTTGTCTTTTAATGTCGATGCTGACACTCCTTCCTACGATGGTCCTTCCAACCTCCTGCTTGGACGCGGAGCAATCCTACTTGTAGTGATGGCGTTGCCCGGGACCATGGCGTACCAATTGCCGCGCTGTCAGTCGCGCTGGCGGCTCATTTATCCAGCACCGCCAAAGTGACTCCGCAGGACTACTATGACCCGAGAAGGAGCAGTTGAACGCATCTGGAAAAGCTATCTCCAACATTTAGCATCGGTTGCATACAACGTGCTCGTCACCTGCTGGGTG
>CAIRSA010000250.1 GCA_903881085.1 uncultured Acidobacteriia bacterium | reverse complement strand
TGCTCCAATGAATCACTCACCCAATGGGTTACGCCGCCTTCATCCCCAATCGAATGCAAATGCGGAAGATCGCTGTATCCAACCCAGTCCAACAGCTTTTTCTAGGATAATTGCAGGAGTCCGATTGTATGCCGATTGAACTTTCGCCCGATCCCTGGAAGAGTTCGCACAAGGCAACGTGTATGGTCAGGATGAGGCACGAAAGAAGCTTGCGGAAATGCGGGTTTCCAGGGCCGCAAATTCGGAGCGCTGATCGGATTGTCGGCGAGCTATTTGAAGGTTTCTATGAACTTGCCAGTCTGCCCGAACTCGGACACCGGCGAACGGGTCCGACAAGCAGTGATTCAACCTGAAAAGAGCTCTTGCCCTTAAATCCAGCGGAAATGCACGACTCTGCAAACCAGGGACTGCCTCCGTTTTTCGGCGATTTCTGCCGGAAAATGGCTGTCCCCGGTTTGCCCCACTCGAGACTGCTCGCAATGCGAGTCACCCAACGGGTGATGAGCAAGTTGCAAGCAACCGATGCCAAATGATTAAGATAGCTTTTCCAGTTGCGCTCAACTGGTCTTTCCCGATTCAAGCCACTGCGAATTTTGGGAGTCATCCACGGAAAGCGCAATCTGCCCCGACTGCTTAAGAAACGACAGTAGGCGATAATCGCTGGTCACAAGCAAAATCAAAAAACTAACTCCATGATTCCGCAGTGTCTTCGCGCCTCCGCCGCAATAATCGCTTGCAGCGCCATGCTATAAAAGATGCGGCGCCGCCTCTGCTTCTGGAGGCCGCTGGGGATGACTTGATAGCTAATTTTCAGAACGAAGCCAAAAATCGGGCCTAAAACCTAGCAAATAGGCCGGTTGCGCGTAAAAAAACGAACCCACCGCGGCCTAGCTGCCGCGCACGATATTCACGCCGGCCACCAGGTTCTTCAGCTTCTGTTTGGCGGCCCAGCGCGCGGTCTGGCTCAGTCCGCAATCAGGCGCGAAGCTCAGCCGCTCAGCCGGCGCATGATGCACGCAGTAGCGCACGCGGGCGGCGACGTCGTCGGGCGTTTCGATGTAGTAGCTCTTCACGTCGATGATGCCGACGGCGACGTGCTTCACTTCCGCAATGGCGCGGATTATTTCGATTTCGGAGAATTCGCGGCTCGCCATCTCCACATGGATCTCGTCGACGTTCATGCCGAGGAACGCGGGAAACATCGACGCGTAGTGGCGCGGGCCCACGGCGCGGGCCTTGTAGTTGCCGAAGCACAAGTGGGTGCTCAAGCGGCAGCGGCCCACCACCGGTTGCACGGTGCGGTTGAAGATATCGACGAAGCGCAGCGGGTCCTCTTTATAGGCGTAGCAGGACATCGACGGCTCATCAACCGTGATCTCCGTGCAGCCCGCGGCGACCAGCGCTTCGAGCTCCGCGCGGACGATGGGTATGAGCTGTTCGGTGAGCTCGTAGCGGTCCGGGCCGGCCAGGCGGCCACTGAGCGTATAAGGTCCGGGCACGCTGGCCTTGAGCACAGGCCCTGCTGGGGCGAGGCGCTTCAGGCGCGCAAACTCGTCTACGACGCCCAGGCCTTTCGGGGCCTTCAGGTTGCCCTTCACTTTGTGTTTGCCGCGCTGATCGTGCGCGGGCGGGCCGAAGTTGCGTGGCGGTGCGGGTTCCAGTTCGATGCCGCTGAGGAAGCCGTAGAACGAAAGGTTGAAGTCCAACCGGGTCTGCTCGCCGTCGGTGATGACGTCCAGGCCCGCGGCCACCTGGTCATGGATGGCGGCGATGACGGCGTCGTCCTGCAGTTCGGCTCGGTCTGCTTCGCCGAACTTATCGAGATTCTGGCAGGCGAATTCAAGCCAGCCGGGAAAGGGGTAACTGCCGATGACTGTGGTTCTCATATGCTGGTGATTGTCCAACCTCCGTCTACTGTCATGATCTGGCCGGTGATGGCTTTCGAAGCCTCGCTCAGCAGGAACCACGCGGCCTGCGCGATCTCCGCTGCGTCAATGATACCGCCTGTGATGGGCTGCTTGCGCTCGATATAGGCGAGCAGTTCGGTGTCGGCCTGTGCGCGCTTCGACATGGGCGTGGCGGTCAGGCCCGGCGCAATGGCGTTGACGCGGATATTACGCGGCGCGTAATAGGCGGCCATGGCGCGCGTCATGCCGTTGATGGCTGCTTTCGAAGCGGCGTAGGCGTGTGTAGTAAAGTGGCCAGGCTCGGGCGATTCGGCCAGCACGCTCGACATATTGAGGATCGTGCCCGATTGGTTCGATGTGAGCCAATGGTTGAGCACGGCGCGGTTCATACGAAAGGAGGTAGTTAAGTTGAGATCGAAAGTTTGTGCCCAACCCTCGTCGGTGCATTCGTGCAGCGGGCCGTCGCCGAATCGCCGGCCAGATCCCCCGGCAACGTTGAACAGCCCGTCGATTCGCCCGTGTTTTGCCAGACAAGCCCCCAGCGCCAGCGCCGCCCCATTGGGTGTGGTGAGGTCAGCCTGGAAACAGTTCTCGCCCAACCCAGCCATAAACACCTGCGCCCCATTCGCTGCTGCTAATTCGGCTGTCACGCGAGCAATCCCAGAGCAACCTGTAATTAGGAGGACCATGACTATTTCGTGGCGCAGGCACTCTTGCCTGCCGCCTCGACACTCGTGTCGAGGCTTGTCCGGGCACTCAACACTACGCGTCCCGATGAGTCGGGACGCGGCAGACACGAGTGTCCGCGGCACGGAGTGGTACATTTCACAACTTCACCCACTTATTCGCCCGCATCGACTTATACCCCGCATCCAAAATCCGGTTCACCACATACCCGTCTTCATAAGTCTCGCGCGGGTTGAAGCCATCCCGCACGCACTCCACAAAATGCCGCATCTCGGCCTGATACCCATAAGCAAACGCCTCTTCAGGCAACGGCCGCGTCCAACCAAAATCGATATCCGCCTTCTCCACAACATACCCGGCCGATTTCGTAGTGAACGAAACGATCGGAGTGCCGCGCGTCACGTCAGTGAACAGCGAGCCATCGGAGCCGTGGATTTCGTTCCGCAGATCAAGGCCGCCTTTCGTAGTCCACGAAAGTTCGCAGTGAGCAATCCCTCCACTGGCAAACTTCAGCACAAGCAGTGCATTGTCCTCGCCCTTTGTTTTCGCACTGTGCACCAGGTTCGCACCCCAAGCGAGCACTTCAACCACCTTGTCGTCCTTGCCGAAGAAATACCGCGCGGCCTCCACGCAGTGGCAGCCCAAATCGTTGAGCGCGCCGCCGCCGGTCTTTTCGATGTCCCAGAAATGCGGACTATGCGGGCCGCTGTGCGATTCGCGCGACCGCACCCACAGCACGCGGCCAATGCCGCCGCTTTCAATGGATTCGCGAGCCTTCACCACGCACGGCGCGAAGACTTCGGTTTCGGCATAGCCGTGCATAGCGCCCGATTTCTGCGCCGCCTGCCACATGAGCTTGGCCTCTTTTTGATCGCGGCCAAGCGGCTTGGTGCAAACCTGATTGCGCTTCGCCTTCGACAGCGCGAGCGAAACTGGCAGGTGCTCCTCATTGGGCAGCGCGATGATGAACAGATCGATATCGTCGCGGGCGATCACCGCTTCGATGTTGGTGGAAGATTCGGCAATGCCCCAGTTCGCGGCGAACCCTTGCGCGCGCTTCTTGCTGCGCGAGTAGTTGACCACAACGGTTTGGCCGTTCACATTGGCCAGGCCTTGCATGTAGAACTCGGCGACGAAGCCGGAACCGAGCATGGCGATACTGACTGGTTTATTCATAAAGATGCCTCAGGCTCTTTCTGTACTCTTCATAGAAGAGTTCGAGTTGGGTTTCGGCGCTAGTATTGCCGATGAACTGATGGCTGGGAAGGAGAGTTGGTTTATGTCCGCGAGCAAGCAATTTTTCCGCGGTGGCGGTGCGCAGCATGTTGATGATCATGCCGCCCGTGACCGTAGACGTAGGGCCGGTGCGCCATTCCAGGCCCTCGAACTCCATCACGCAATCGCCCGGAGGGCACTGGTTGTCGATGACGACGTCAGACACGTCGATCAACTTCTTGCCCGAAGAATGCGCGGGCACCGATTGTTCGCAGTGCTTGCGCGAGCAGATGCCGACCACGGGCAGGCCGCGCGACTGCGCGCCCGCGGCCATCTCGACGATCACCGGGCGGATGCCGCTCGTCGAGATGACGATCATCGAATCGTGCGGCCCGAATTTAAAACCGCGCAGTATCTGTTCAGAGTAACCTTCGAACTTTTCCAGCGTGAGCGGAGCGCGCAGTCCGTTGGTGCCCACGATGTTGGCGTGGTTCGAAAGCGACAGTTCCACCATCGCCACGAAGCCGACGAAGCAGCCCTGGCGCGGAGTCATCTCTTCGCACATCATGCGCGAGTGGCCGTTGCCGAACAGAAACACCAGGCCTTTGTTGGCGATGCTGTTGGCGCAGATCTCGGCGGCCTTATCGATGTTTTCAAGCTCGTTCGCTTTCAGCGATTGGAGCAGGGCGATGGTCTTGTCAAAGTACGATGATGCTGCGCTCACTGAACCTCCACCACTTCAAATGATGCGCGAACAACCGCGCGGGCCTCGTCCAGATCTTTGATCGCGCCGCTGCCAATTGCCTGGACAAGGATGTTGCCGGCGGCGGTTGCTTCCACGGGGCCTGCGATGACGCGGCGTCCGGTGGCTTCGGCGACTAGCTTGTTGAGCAGCATGTTGCGTGAACCGCCGCCTACAATATGGATGACATTGATGCGGCGGCCGGTGAGCGATTCGAGGTTCTCAAGCACTTGCCGATAGCGTTCGGCGAGGCTTTCCAAAATCACGCGGCAGAATTCGCCGGTGGTTTCCGGCACGGCCTGGCCGTGTTCCTTGCACCAGTCGGCTATGCGCTGCGGCATGTTGCCGGTGTGCAGGAAGGCGTCCGGATCGATCAAGGCAACCTTGGGCCGCGCCTCGCCTGCAAGCTTGGTGAGTTCGTCGTAGCTGAAGTTTTTGCCTTCGGCTTCCCAACTGCGCTTGCATTCCTGTAGCAGCCACAGGCCGGCGATGTTTTTCAGCAGCCGGACCTTGCCGCCGACGCCGATTTCGTTGGTGTAGTTGAGCGCGAGCGATTGCTCGTTGATGATGGGCTCGTCGATTTCAACTCCCATCAATGACCACGTGCCGCTGCTGATATAGCACCAGTCGTCGCCGGTTGCGGGCACGGCCGCGACGGCGCTGGCCGTATCGTGTCCGGCGCTCGTAAAGACGGGCGTTTCGGCGAGTCCGCTGCCTTCGGCGAGCCACCCGTGCAGGTTGCCAAGCTTCACGCCGGGGTCGACGATTTCGGGCAGTATCTGGACGGGCAGGCCGAGTTTGCCGAGTAGCCCTGTGGCCCATGTGCGCAGTTTCGGATTGTAGAACTGCGACGTGCTGGCGATGGTGCGTTCGGCTTTCATCACGCCGGTGAGCCAGTAGTTGAGCAAGTCGGGCATGAACAGCAATGTCTTCGCATTGGCGAGGCCGGGCGAATTCGCGAGCTTTGACGCATAGAACTGGTAGAGCGAGTTCAGCTGCATGAACTGGATGCCGGTTTCGGCGAACACGTCTTCGCGCGGAACAACGGCGAAGGTCTTCTCCAGCATGCCGTCGTTGCGTTCGTCGCGGTAGTGGCGCGGGTTGGCGATCAACTCGCCGTTGGCATCGAACAGGCCGTAGTCAACGCCCCAGGTATCGACGCCGATGCCATCGAGTTTCAGGTGGCGTTCGCGGCCTGCGACCGCGAGTCCCTGTTGGATTTCGTGGAAGAGGCGGAACGTGTCCCAGTGCAGGCCAGTGGCCAGGCGCACTGGCGTGTTGGGGAAGCGGTGCAGCTCTTCGAGTGCGAGTTTGCCATCGGCGAGTGTGCCGAGGATGACGCGGCCGCTTTCCGCGCCGAGGTCGATTGCGAGGAAGTGTCTCATATTTCGATTACTACTTTACCTACTCCGTCGGCGTAATTGGCGAGCAGTTCAAAGGCTTGCGGCGTCTTTTCCAGCGGCAGGCAGTGGGTGATCATTGCGTCGGAGACCTTGCCGGATTTCAGCAGGCCGAGGGCGGCGTGGCCGTTATGATTGGAGCGGCGGATGGTCTGGATAGTCAGCTCTTTGTTCATCGCCACGTTCATGTCGATGCCCACTTCGTGCTCGCTGGGAATGCCGATCAGCGTGTAGTTGCCGGAGACGCGGGCTAGCTTCAGTCCGAGGTTGATGGTTTCAGCGGCTGCGGCTGCGTCGATAACGACGTCAACTCCTCGGCCGCGCGTTTCGTCCATCACGGCCTGGTGCATGTGCTTGATGTCGTAGGCGGAGTCGGCGCCCATCTTCTTCGCCAGTTCCAGGCGATGCGGAACCTTGTCGCCAATGTAGACGTGCGAAGCGCCGGCGATCTTGGCGATGGTGGAGCAGAGCATGCCGATGGGGCCCGCGCCCATCACCGCGACGGTATCGCCGACGCGGATGTTCACCAGTTCGAGCACGTGGCACATGACAGCCAGCGGCTCCAGCATGGTGATCTGCGCGAAGGTGAAGTTGTCGGGGATTGGGTCGCAGTTGGTGGCCGGGACGGTGGCGTATTCGAGGAAGAGTCCGGGAATTCCCGACGAGCCCATAAACGTCCCGTGCAGGCAGTTGTTGGCGCGGCCGGTGAGGCACTGTTCACAGTGGCCGCAATGAATGGCCGGTTCGACGGCGACCTTCTGGCCGAGGTGCAGATGCTCAACGCCTTTGCCGAGAGCAATGATTTCGCCGGCCGGTTCGTGGCCGAGCACCTGAGGATACTTGGCGCGGTTGGCGCCGATGCCTCCTTCGAGGTACCAGTGCATGTCAGACCCGCAGATGCCGACTGCGCGTAGTCGGACGGTGACCTGGCCGGGGCCCGGGTCAGGAGCTTGCGGGATTTCACGTTCTTCTAGGGTTCGGTGGGCTACTAATTGGATGGATCGCATGGGCTGAAATAGCAGTATATATGGTTGGGCGGGGTGGATGAAATGGGATTTTGCGGAAGTTCGGTACAATGATTGCCAATGGCTAGCTATTCTCTCGACGACAAATACCTGCAGGAGAACGGCTCTGTCTACATGACCGGCATTCAGGCGCTGGTGCGTTTGCCGCTGGCATTCGTGCGGCGCGATGCGCGTAACGGCGTGAAGACGGGCGCGTTCATCAGTGGCTATGAGGGCTCGCCGCTGGGCGGATACGATCTGGCGTTGAATCGAGTGCGCAAGTTGCTGCACGAGCACAACGTGCATTTTGTGCCGGGCGTGAATGAAGAGATCGCGGCGACGGCGGTGATGGGCAGCCAGATGTCGGATGTGTTGGGCGGGCGTGTTGTGGATGGAGTGCTGGGCATCTGGTATGGCAAGGGTCCGGGCGTGGATCGCACGGGCGACGTGTTCCGTCATGCGAACATTGCGGGCACGGGCCCAGGCTGCGCGGCGATTGTGTTGGCGGGCGACGATCATGCGTCGAAGAGTTCGACGATTCCACATCAGAGCGATTGGAGTCTGTTCAACTTTGGCATTCCTGTGTTTTTCCCAGGCAACACGCAGGAGATTCTGGATTTCGGTTTGCTTGCCGCCGAACTGTCGCGCTATTCCGGCGCGTGGGTTGGCATGAAGATGGTGACCAACGTTTGCGATGGCGGCGGTACCGTGGTGTTGGACGCTGCGCGGCCGGCGATCCTACTGCCGCAGGTGGGATACACGAAGAAGCACGATCCGCGACTGGCGCCTCCGCTGACGAACGTGCTGGAGATTGAAGTCAACAAGCGGCGGTTGGAGCAGGCCCGAGAGTTTGCGCGTTTGAATGGCGTGAACCGGATGTTTGGCGCTGCTGAGGGCGCATGGTTCGGCATCGCGTCCGCAGGCAAGCCGTTTTATGAACTGATGCAGGCGCTGGGCGACCTTGGCGTTGGGCGCGACGATCTGGCGGCGATGGGCGTGCGAGTGGCGCAGTTCGGCATGACGTTTCCGTTGGAGCGCGATTTCGTTCGCGACTTCGCTGCCGGGCTGCAAACGGTGCTGGTGGTGGAAGAGAAGCGCAGCTTCCTGCAGATGCAGTTGCGCGATGAGTTGTACTTGCAAGCCGAGCGGCCGGCGGTGATCGGCAAAGAGGATCTGGCGGGCGAGGTGCTGCTGCCTCCGGTGGGCGAGTATGACGCCGATGTTCTGGCGAAGGCGATTGTGCGGTTGTTGAAGGACCGCATGCCGGACGACAAGTGGAAGCGGCGCATCGCAATGATCGATGCAGCTTCGCTGAAGCCTGTAGCGAAGACGCCGCGGCGCGGGCCGAATTTTTGCAGCGGGTGTCCGCACAATCGGTCAATGCTGTTGTTGCCGGGGCAACAGGCGGGCGGCAGCATTGGATGCAGCGGCATGGGAATCATGCTGAACGATGAGAGCCGCAGCTTTCAGTTTGCCGGACAGATGGGCAGCGAGGGCGTGGCGTGGATCGGCATGTCTCCGTTTGTGAAGCGCAAGCACATCTTCCAGAATATGGGCGATGGGACGTTTGCGCATTCGGGGCAGATGGCGATCAATGCGGCGATTGCGTCGGGCGTGAACATTACGTACAAGCTGCTGTACAACGGCGCGGTGGCGATGACGGGCGGACAGCGGGCCGAGGGGCAGTTGCCGATTCCGGCGTTGACGCGGAAGCTGGAGGCGGAGGGCGTTAAGAAGACGTATCTGCTGGCCGAGGACGCGGCGAAGTACGACGAGGTCCCGGATCTGGCGGCGAATTGCGAAGTGCGCGATCGCGGCGATCTGATCGAAGTGCTGACTCTTGTCGAGAAGATCCCCGGCGTGTCGGTGATCATCTATGAGCAGCAGTGCGCGGCGGAGAAGCGGCGCATGCGGTCGCGCGGGAAACTTGTCGAGCCGGTGAAGCGGTTGGTGATTCACGAGGAAGTTTGCGAGGGTTGCGGCGATTGCGTGAAGCAGTCAAACTGCATGAGCCTGCATCCGGTGGATACGGAGTTGGGGCCGAAAATCCGCATTCATCAGTCGTCTTGCAATAAGGATTATTCGTGCGCCTTGGGCGATTGTCCGTCGTTCGTCACGGTCAATATTAAAGAAGGCACGGCTCTGAAGAAGCGCGTGCTGCCGGATTTGCCTGCTGTGGATGTTCCGGCGCCGCGCGAGCCCGTGGTGATTGGCGATGGTGGGTATCGCATGCTGCTGCCGGGCATTGGCGGGACTGGCGTGGTGACGATCAACGCCTTGCTTGCCGTGGCAGGCGCGATCGATGGATTGCATGTGAAGACGCTCGATCAGACCGGGTTGGCCCAGAAGGGCGGGGCAGTGGTGTCGCACCTGACGCTGAGCCGGCGGGCGCTCGATTGTTCGAACAAGATCACCACGGGCAAGGCCGATTTGATTCTAGGCTTCGATCTGTTGGGCGCGGCCGATGCGCGCAACCTGCATACGGCGGAGGCCGGGCGGACGGTGAGCGTGGTGAATTCGACGGAGATTCCCACGGGAGAATCGATACGCGCGCGTCAACATATTCCGGGGCTGGCTTCGCTGGTGGAGACGGTAGACTCGGCGACGCGGCCAGGTCGGAATCTGTTCATCGATGCTAGCCGCGTGTGCGAGCAGTTGTTCGGGTCGCACATGCCGTCGAATCTGTTTCTGTTGGGCGTGGCTTGGCAGGCGGGTCTGGTTCCGCTGAGCGAGGCCGCGCTGGTTGAATCGATCCGCTTGAATGGCGTGGATGTGGCGAAGAATTTGAAGGTATTTCAGTGGGGGCGGAAGTATTATCTGGACGCCGGTTTTGTGGAAGGACTGCTTTCCGCGGACGCCGCTCCCGCCCCACCGTTGAGCTGGTATGAGCGGCTGGTGGCTTATCAGGATAAGGCCTACGCAGACAAGTTCCAGAAGTTTGTGGATGGCGTGGATGCGCGGCTGCGCGAGGCGGTGGCGCGCAATCTGTACAAGCTGATGGCCAACAAGGACGAGTACGAAGTGGCGCGGCTGCTGTCGAGCGAAGCATTCGATGCCAAGTTGCGCGGCGAGTGGGAGACGGTCGAATCGGTGGCGTTCAATCTGCATCCGCCGATGCTTCGGTCGATGGGGTTGAACAAGAAGATCACCGTGAAGCCGTGGATGTTGCACATGCTGGCATCGCTGAAAGGCCTGCGCGGCGGGGCTTTGGACGTGTTCGGATATTCCGCGCTTCGGAAAGAAGAGCGCGGCTTGGTGGAGTGGTATTGCGGCGTGGTGCGGCGGGTCGAGACCGGGTTGACGGCGGAGAATCTGCCGGCCGCGCTGGAGATTGTGAATCTGCCGGATAAGATTCGCGGGTATGAGGGGATCCGCAAGAAGAGCATGGACGAGGCTCGGGCTTTGGCGTCGGAGAAGTTGGCCTCATTAGTGCATTTCAGCGAGATCCAGAAGTCGTTGTAGCGGAGCTTGCGGGCTTCAACTTACGTTCCAGGAATTCGGCGATTGCTTCGTTCACCGCCAGTTGGTTTGCGTGGCGCATGAAGTGATGGGTGTCGTCGACCACGACCATGGTCTCCATCTGGAGGGGCATGGATTCGAGGCGGCGGATGAGGTCGACGGATTGATTGAAGCGCACGTTGCGATCGTCGTCGGCATGGATGAACAGCACCGGTGATTTCCATCCTGCTACGTATGCGACGGGCGATGACTTGAAGGCGAGGGCCAGGGCCTTGTCGGCGTCGGGCACTTTTTCGAAGCCTTCTGTCGTGGTGGCGAGTCTGCCCATGCGGCTCCAATCGTGCACGCCGTGCACATCGACTCCCGCGGCGAAGAGTTTCGAATCCTTGGCGAGCGCCATGGCGGTGAGGTAGCCGCCGTACGATCCGCCGTAGACACCGACGCGCGCGGCATCGACCTGTGGTTGTTTGGCCAGCCATTCGCCGGCGGCCTTCACGTCCTGATATTCGGAGGCGCCCATTGCGCCGCCATCGCGCGGGTATTGGAAGTCGTGGCCGTAACCGATTCCGAGGCGGTAGTTCACGCTGAGCACGACAAAGCCGCGGCTGGCGAGGTATTGATTCACCGCATACGAATTGGCGTAGTAGTCCATGTAATGCCACCCGAGTAACATCTGGCGCGAGGGTCCGCCGTGGATGAAGACAATACCCGGCTTCTTGCCTGAAGTGCCGGGCTGCTCAAATAGCTGGGCGTGGACGGTTGCTCCGTCGGGCGATTTGTAGATCACCTGCCGGGGAGTAATCAACTCCGCAGTGGGGAATTGCGGTGGGATGAGCGAGGCGCCGGGCAGTGTGATTGCGCCTCCGGCAAAGGGGCGCACGGCGAGCACGGAGGGGCGGGAGGCCGTGGCGCTGAGGAAGGCGATGTTGTTGCCGTCGCCAGTAACAACAGGCGATGCTTCGATGCCGTCGCCCGGGGTGAGCACTTCGATGCCAGCCTTATCGACAGCGGCGCGCACGATGTGGCGGCGGTCTGCGTCGAGTTTGTCGGGCCCGGCGTTGGCGTGGAAGACGATGGACTTCCCATCGGAGGTGACAACGGGTTGCTCCACTTGAAATGCTCCGGGCGTTAACAGCAACGCTTCGCCGCCGGTTTCGGGAATGGAATAGAGATGCGGCCAGCCGTCCTGGTAGGACGAGAAGACGATTCGGCCGAGTGCGGCCCAGGTGAGGCTTGCCGCGCGTAGCGTAGAGGCGCGGAAGTTGCGCGGCGCGTCCCACAGCTTCCGCGCGGAGTTCGGCGGGTAGGCTTTGGCATCGCAACTCCAGATGGACCACGCTACAACCTGGCGTTCCAACAGAGGCCGGGGCGCACCGCCCGAGCCGGGGGCGCGTACGAAGGCGAGTTTCGACCCATCGCGCGACCAGCGTGGAGAGCTGTCGCGGGTGAAGCCTGGAGCGATCCATGTGATTGGCTGGCCTTCGCGATGCACGCCGATGAAGCTGTGGTCGGTGCGATTGGCGGTGAAGGCCAGCGCAGAGCCATCGGGCGACCATTGCAGATCGTGCACGGTGCCGCGGGTGGTGAAGAGCGCCTTGGCGGCTTTTTTTCCTGCTACGGAGGCGGAGAGGACCTGGCCGGCGCGGAGAAAGACCACCTTCGCGCCGACGAGATGGAGGGGGGGCTCCATCTCGCCAGTAACCCTTTGGAGCATCGACTGCCACCCCGGCTTCGGCGTACTATCGCGTATTAATGGCCGAAGCGTCTGCGGCCAGCGTAGACAAGCGCCAGGAGACCCGAGCCAAGGAGAGTCGTTGTGCCGGGTTCCGGGGTTGAAGTGGAAGTGGTGTAGACGACCGAAACCGCTCCGCCAGAATTCGAAACAGTACCAGTGACCGGTCCGGACGAAACGTTGACAGTGATACCGGAGTTAAAGCTGGTATTTGTAACTCCGGCAGTGGTGAAGAGGCTGCCCGTTGGAGCGCCGCCGGAGCTTATGCCTCCGGCCGGAGTAAGAATCAAGAGACCGCCGCTGCTCCAAGTCACGCCAGCGGGACCCGTCGTCTGGAACGTGAGAACGACGCTTGTGCCGGCACCGCCACCAATTTGATAGTCGGCGAGGGCGTTAATCGTCGCGCCGCTTAGAAACGAGCCCACGGGGATCGTCCCGCCGGCAGCCGCGAAGCTCTGGCAGGTGACTGGCGTAGGACCGCCTACCCCAAAGTTAAAGGTCGCGATGGGCGAGCAAGTTCCATTGAATGTCGCAGCCATTCCAATCGCGCTCAGCGCAACGGTGGCGAATACTAGCGTAGCAAAATTTTTCATGTTCATCCTATCCTTTCCGAATTATTCAATGCTTAGATACGGCGCAAAGTATGGAATTCAAATTAACATCAGCCTAGGAAGATTGTCAAGGGTCATCCAAACCAACAGCGAACATTGCAAAGGATGGATTCAGCAGCGTTATGACGAACTCGACGAGGGCCGCCTGGAATGACTCCTGGAGGAATTGGATCGCCACGGTGCCAAACACGATGAAGCGCGGGAATGCGCCGAATACTTCCGAAACAATCGCCGCCGCATGAGATATCCGGAATTTCACGAGCAAGGTTTGTGCACAGCAACCGGCGTGGTGGAGGCCGGCTGCAAAGTAGTGGTCGGCGAAAGACTCACGGGGACGGGAATGCATTGGACCTTAGAAGGCGCAAATGCCCTCATTGGCTTGAGATTCTCAAAACTCAGTGGACGTTTAGAGGATTTTGGGGAACGCTACTCTCAACGGGCTGCCGCGTGATCCACCGAGTCTGACGTGTACCCAATTGTTAAACTAGGAATCGATGCTGGGCTGAAAGGCTAGGAATTCGGAAATGAGTATGAGACGGAGAGAGCTGTTACAAACCGCACTGCTGGCTTTTGGAGCCGAAGCACAGACGCTGCCAGCGGTGCGGGCGATTACGCGCGGGCCGAAGTTCCACTGGTTTGGTTATTACGACAAGCTGGAGTTCGATCCGACGAACCGCTATGTGCTGGGCATGGAGGTCGACTTCGAGAGCCGGAAGCTTACTGCGGACGATGTGGTCCGCTTGGGAATGATCGATACCGAGCGCGGCGATAAGTGGACGCAGCTAGGCGAGAGCCGGGCGTGGAACTGGCAGCAGGGGTGCATGCTGCAGTGGCTGCCGGGGTCGCAGACCGACGTGATCTGGAATGATCGCGTGGACGGTCGTTTTGTGTCGCACATTCTGAATGTGAAGAGCGGGAAGCGGCGGACGCTGCCGGGGCCGGTGTATGGCATCAGTCCGGATGGGAAGTGGGCGGTGTATCCGGATTTCCGGCGGTTGAATGACACGCGGCCGGGGTATGGATATGCGGGCGTGCCGGATCCGAACTTCGGCGTGTTGACGCCGGAAGATGCGGGGATCTGGGGCATCGACCTGACGACGGGCAAGCAACAGTTGCTGTTTTCGCTTGCCGAGGCGGCGAAGATTCCGTTTACTCGCGGGGACTGGACTGGCGCGAAGCATTGGTTCAACCACTTACTGGTTTCGCCGGATGGGAAGCGGTTTATCTTTCTGCACCGCTGGCAGGCTCCGAAGGACAAGACGTTTTCGACGCGCATGTTTACGATTGGGGCGAATGGGAAGGACCCATACATTATCGATCCGTACGGGAAGACGTCGCATTTTATCTGGCGCGATGCGGAGTCGATTCTGGCCTGGGCGTGGCATCCGTCGAAGGGCGACCGGTTCTACTTGTATAAGGACCTGACGGAGCAGGTTGAGGTGGTTGGCGAAGGCGTGATGACGGAGAACGGGCACTGCACTTACTTGCCGGGGAATAAGTGGATACTCAATGACACTTACCCGGACAAGGAGCGGAAGCAGCATCCTTACTTATTCGAAGTAGCGACCGGGCGGCGGGTTCCGTTGGGGCATTTCTATTCTCCGAAGGATTATACTGGGGAGTGGCGGTGCGATAATCATCCGCGATTTAGTCCGGATGGGAAGAAGGCGGTGATCGATTCGCCGCATGGCGGGAACGGGCGGCAGTTGTATTTGATCGATCTTTCAGGGGTGACTGGATCATGAGAGTTAAATTGTTATTTGTCCTTTTCTTGACGGCGGGCATTGCGCTGCTGGGACAGACCCCGACGGGTTCCATCTCCGGGTCCGTCGCCGACAGCAGCGGGGCGCAGATACCGAACGCAACGGTTCGCATCATCAACATCAGTACGCGGGAGGGCCGCAGCACGATAACAGGCACGGCGGGTAACTATATTTTTCCGATTGTGGCGGTGGGAGAGTACACGCTGGAGGCCGAGGCTAATGGCTTCAAAACTGAACGGCGCAACGGTGTGAAGCTCGATGTGAATCAGAACGGGCGAGTGGATTTCGCACTTCAGGTGGGCTCGACTAAGGAGACGGTGGAGGTTTCGGCCGATGTTCCTTTGGTGGATACGGTGAGCGTGCAGTTGGGCGAGACGGTGGATCGCGACCGGATTGAGAACCTGCCGCTGAACGGACGCAATGTGTACGATTTGATCGGACTGATGCCGGGCGCGGTGGATGTGACTACGGCGGTGGTGGGCACGAACGATTCGAATAACATGAGCGTAAATGGGAATCGGACGCGCGACAACAACTTCTATCTGGATGGCGGGCAGAATACTTCGCAGTGGCGCAATGGCGGGAACATGTCGCCGAATCCGGATGCGATTGCGGAGTTCCATCTGATTACGAGTAACTTCGATGCAGAGTATGGGCGGCAGCCTGGGTCGGTGCTGAATGTTGTTACTAAGTCAGGTACGAATGCGTATCACGGGTCGGTGTTTGAGTTTCTTCGCAACGATTCGGTGAACGCGCAGAACTTCTTCAACGTGGCGCCGATTCCGCTGCACTGGAATCAATTTGGCGGCACGTTCGGCGGTCCGGTGCGGCGGAACAAGACTTTTTTCTTTGCGTCGTATCAAGGCTTTCGCGAGGCGACCAGTCAGGCGAAGAACAGCGTGCTGGTGCCGACTGCGGCTCAGCGCGGCGGAGATTTCTCTTCGTCCTCGGCTGCAAAACGGCCGAAGGATCCGCTGACCAACCAGATGTTTCCGAATGGGATTATTCCGGCCTCGCGGCTGGATCCTGTGGCGCAGAATATTCTGAAAATGATTCCGCTTCCGAATAATGCTGGAGGCACGTCGTTCACAACTTCCGCCGCTGCGCCGGTGACGGATGACCAGGGCATGCTGCGAGTGGACCATCAGATTTCGCAGAATAACCATATTTCGGGCACGCTGTTCTTGAATCGCAACCATACGCTGCTGCCGTTTGCCAACAGCAGTAACTCGCAGATTCCGGACTGGGCGACGACGACGGCTGAGTATCGCCAGAACAATGCGGTGATCAATGACGATATTGTGATCAGGCCGAACCTGATCAGCCAGACTCGGTTTAGTTATGTGCTGAATTACTATGCGAGTTTGGATACGGTGCGCACCAGCTGGGCGGATTGGGGGAGCAAGGTGGTGCTTGGAAGCGGGCCACCGCGGCCGCCGCTGATTGTGCTGACCAGCGGTTGGACGGCAGGCCCGGGCGGAGGCGGCGACGATGCGATGCCGCAGAGCACGTGGAGCGGATCGGAGCGCATTACCTGGGTCCATGGGGCGCATAACATTCGCGCGGGCGTGGCGTATCAGTGGAATCATTTCAAGGAAGTTGGCAACTGGCTGGGGGCGGGGCAGGTGCGGTTTACGGGCGGTTTTACTGGAGATTCAGAGGCCGACCTGTTGTTGGGGATGGCGAACACTTTTCGGCAGAACAATGGATTGAACCGGAACTTTCAGGAGTCGAGTGAGTCGGCATTTTTGCAGGATAACTGGAAGGTGCTGCCGCGGCTGACTCTGGATCTGGGGGTGAGGTGGGAGTTGAATCCGCCGTATACCAGCGCGGGGAACGAACTGGCGGGATTCCAAGCGGGAGTGAGGTCAACTGTCTATCCGACGGCTCCGCTGGGCATCTTGTTTCCTGGTGACAATGGCATTCCGGCGGGCGTTACGCATACGATCCACACGAACTTTTCGCCGCGCTTTGGATTTGCTTGGGATGTGTTTGGGAACGGCAAGACGGCGGTCCGGAGCGGGTATGGCGTGTTCTATGCGGTGGGCATGGTGAATCAGGTTTCGAATCTTCAGAACCAGCCGTTCATTGTGGACATTACTTTGAACGGGACAAAGAATCTGGTGGATCCGTGGGCGCAGTATGGAGGTAGTCCGTATCCTTACACGCTGAATAAGCAGAATCCGCTGTTTGTGCAGCCGGTGACGGTGAACTATGTAGGCAGCAACTCGGGTACGCCCTATGTGCAGCAGTATAACTTCATGTTGCAGCAGCAGATTGGGCGGACGATGAGCGCGCAGATCGGTTATGTAGGGAATGTTGGACGTAAGCTCTATCTGCAACGGGATGCGAATTCGCCGATTTACGGGCCGGGGGCGACGACGACGAACATCAATGACCGGCGTCCTTATCTGCCGAATGTGTTTGGCGGGATTTATGAATCGGCGACCTCGGCTAACTCCAGTTACAACTCTTTGCAGGCGACACTTACGAGGCGGTTTGCGAATAACTTCTCTGTGATGGCGAATTATGTGTGGTCGAAGGCGATGGATATTCTGGACGATGAGGCGACCAGTCCTTCGAACGTGACGCTGTCGGATTCGAATAACTTCCGGCGCGACCATGGTCCTTCGGGGTTCAATTATCCGCAGGTGTTCAAGTCGTCGTGGATTTACAGGTCGCCGCGGATTCATTTATTTGGATGGTTGGGGACGCAGGTGCTGAGCGGGTGGCAGTTGAACGGGATTACTACTGCCAGGACGGGTAAGTCTCTGAATGTTGTTTCGGGGACGGATACTAATCTTGACGGGGTGGCCACGGACAGACCGGACGTGGTGGGCGATCCGCGGTGGAGTGGCGGGCGGACGCGGGCGCAGCAGGTGGCGGCGTTTTTCAATCCGGCGGCGTTTGCGAAGCCGGCTACAGGCGTGTTGTATGGAAATTCGGGGCGTAACAACATGCTGGGGCCGAATGCGGTGACGTGGAATGCGGCGGCGATGAAGGATTTCCGGCTACGCGAGGGTTGGTCGATGCAGTTCCGTACGGACTTCTTCAATGCGCTGAATCAGGTGAATTTGGGGAATCCGAACTTGACTCTGAGCAATGGGAATTTTGGGAAAATCACATCGGCGGCGGCTCCTCGGATGCTGCAGTTTGGGTTGAAGTTGTATTTCTAGGAAGAAGGAGTTGGCGTGCGCTTGCATGGAGCAATGCTGTACGCAAACCTTAAAAGAGCAGTTGAGTTTCTGTATTGCGGCAATCCTCTTCACTTGTAGGCGGTTGCGGGAATCCGAATTGTCACCCAGTGGGTTAGTTAGTATTTTGGGGTGTCTGGCCGGGGCAAACAGGGGACGGACAGCGAAATTCCGGCCAAAAACGCCGGAAATTCATCTCCGTCCCCAGTTTGCAGAGTCTGGTTCACCACTGGAATTCGTCGTCAACTGCTCTTTGAAAAGGGTAAAGGATCTGGCGCGTATGGCGGCCTTCTATGAACTGTGCCTTGGCGTGACGCCGGTGGGGGAGACTCGCGGCGATGCTTGGGTGGAGTTTGGGCTGCATGCGATTCCGGCGCATATAGCTGCCGGCATTGAAATGGCCGGGCCTCGTTAGGAGACGCTGCTGAAGCTGATCTTTGCGGTTACTGACCTGGATGCGGAAGCACACAGGCTCGAAGAGCTTAGGGCAACCGTGGTCCGGCGGCCGTGGGGCGCCTGCGATGTGATCGATCCAGAGGGAAACATCCTCCTTCTCACAGCGCGCGTATAATCGGGGCAGGTGCATGATGAACAGACGCGGGTTTCTTGCAGGATTGAGTTTCGCGCCGGTGGCGATGGCGCAGGGGCGGAGCACGGCGCATCCCAGGTTGTTTGTGGACGCGAAGCGCGTGGCCGAGTTGCGCGAGTTGATCCGCGGGTCGCACGCGGCGATTTGGGCACAGGTGCTGGTGATTGCCGATAAGTTTGCGCGGGAGCGGCCTGCTCCGTATCGCGAATCGAAAGAGACAAACGATGAAGAGTTGTGGCAGCGCGAGGTTGGCAATCGCATGCCGTATGTGGCCTTTGCTTATTTGATGACGGGCGATCGCAAGTATGTGGACGCGGCTTCGGGCTGGGCTTTGATGTCGTGCTCCTATCCGCATTGGGGCACGGGCGTTCGCGATGGGATGGATCTGGCGGCGGGGCATCAGTTGTTTGGGCTGGCCTTGGTTTACGACTGGCTGTTCGATGTATTGAGCCCGGCGGTGCGTGACGAGATCAAGCGCACGCTGCTGAAACGCGGCGGGGCGATGTATGAGGCTGCGGCGAAGGGCCGTGTTTATTGGCAGAGATCGTATCTGCAGAATCATCTTTGGGTGAATGCGACGGGCATGTTTGCGGCGGCGCTGGCGCTGGATGGGGAGCCTTCGACGGAGGCTTGGATCTCAATGGTGCGCGAGAAGTACCGGCGCACGGAGGCTGCTTTGGGTTCGGATGGGGCGAGCCATGAGGGCGTTGGGTATTGGGATTACGGCGTGGAGTACATGCTGAAGTATTGGGACCTGGCGGGGGCGGCGTTTGGGGACCGGCCGTCGAGCGTGTGGTGGAAGCGGACGGCGGCGTACCGGCAGTATTTTTCTCTGCCTCGCAATGTGTGGACGCGGGCTTTCAGTGCCGTGGATATTGGCGATTCGCCGCGCAGTGCGTGGTATGGGCCGGATCAGATGATGCGGCGGCTGGCGGCTCTGTATCGCGATGGGCATGCGCAGTATTTTGCCGCCGAGGTGGAGAAGGCACAGGTTACGGTGGCGTCGGCGAGTTGGTTGAATGTGGTTTGGTATGACCCAACGGTGGTGGCGCAGTCGCCGGCGGATCTGCCGACGTTGCGGCACTTCGAGGACATGGGTCTTGTGGCGGCGCGGTCGTCGTGGAGCGGCGATGAGTCGATGGTGGTGTTCAAGTGCGGGCCGGCGCTGGGGCATGAGGCGACGGATAAGTTCGATTACGATGCGGGCAGCGGCCATGTGCATCCGGATGCGAACCACTTTGTGATCTTTGGCGGCGGGGAGTTTTTGATTCGCGACGATGGGTATGCGTGGAAGATGACGGGCCAGCACAATACGTTGTTGATCGATGGCGCGGGGCAGATCGGGGAAGGCTCGCAGTGGTTTCGCGGGGGCGATGTGTTGAAGGCGAAGGCGCATCCTCGGGTGTTGAAGGCAGTGTCGTCGGCTGATTTGGATGAGATGGTGGGCGATGCGACTTCGATTTATCCGGCGGCGTTGGGACTGCGGAAGTTTGTGCGGCGGCTGTTGTTTGTGAAGCCTTCGGCGCTGATTGTGGTGGATGAGATTGAGACGGACCGGGCGCGGGAGTTGGAGCTGCGGTTTCATCCGGAGTTTGCGTTTGCGAAGTTGGCGGATGGGGCGTTTTTGGCGCGCGGGAAGAAGGCGGCTTTGCGGATGGAAGTGCTGACTGCGGAGGGCGTGGAGGTTTCGTCTGGCGTGATTGCGACGAAGGAACGGCATGGAGGCGAGGCTGGGATGGAGACGGTGGCGCTGCGTGCGACGCGGGCGAAGTGGCGGAATGTGGTGGCGTTTTCGTGGGCGGCGGTGGGCGCGGAACCGGCGCGGGTGAAGTTGGAGGGTGGGGTGGTTCGGGTTGGCGGGCGGCGGGTGGAGATTTGAGGACGTGATCGCCAGTATCATTGCAAAAATGCAATAGTATAAATAGATGACGTGGATCGTTGAAGTTCTTGACGCTCGCGTTCAGGAGGAGCTGGATGCTCTTCCTGGAGACATGAAGGCGCGTTTTCGCCGCATAGTCGAATTGATTCAGACCTACGGCCTGGAGACTGTGCATGAGCCGCATGTGAAGCATGTCGAGGGACGGTATTTCCCGGGCGATATACGTTACGTCGAGGCCGAGGCGGGTTGTGGTGGTGCGTGCGTTCATTAAGAAGACACAGACGTTGCTGCGCAAGGAGATTCATCTTGCTGTTGAGCGAGCGAAGGGGGTTAAGCAATGAGCCGTGTTCGTGTGGATGATTTGCATAAGAAGTGGCTGAAAGATGCCGAGTACCAACGGGAGTACGCGGAGTTGGAGGAGGAGTTCTCGCTGGTTTCGGCATTGATTGCCGCTCGAACGCGAGCGGGTTTGACGCAGGAGGAAGTGGCCCAGCGGATGAAGACTACGCAGGCTGTGATTGCGCGGTTGGAGGGGGGGGAGTAAGCCTTCCACACGAACGCTGGAGCGGTATGCCGAGGCTACGGGTTCGCGGTTGCGGATTAGCTTTGAGCCTGAGGCGACTCGGGCATAATTGGAAACGGGGTGGTTGAATGGTCATCGAGATAAGCGGCTAAACTGAGCGACTCATCGCCGAGGCGGTTGAGCGTGGGTTCGCGTCGAGCGTTTCTGAACTGGTTGAAGTTGCGGTGAGGCGGCTGGGATCGCGTTGCTTGATGAGGACGGGATTCGCAGGGAAGTTCGCGAGCGGCGCGGTTGATTCAAAAGATGGTCGCGTATTCCAGTAAATGGAGACCCATTATGGCAGCTCTTGATTGGTCACAGTGCGATGCAGTGGAAAGTATCCCCGGTAGGGTTAGTGGTGCGTAGACGTTTCGCAATTCGCGAACGCCGGTAAAGGTTGTGTTTGAAAACCTTGAAGATGGCATGTCCATTGACGAGATTATTGAGCAGTACCCGGTTTCTCGCGAGGAGATCAACCGAGAAGGAGCAGTTGAACGGATCTGGAAAAGCTATCTCTAACATTTAGCATCGGTTGCATACAACGTGCTCGTCACCTGCCGGGTGACTCGCATTGCGGGCGGTATCTCGTGGGGCAAACTGGGGACAGCCCGCATGATTCCGACAAAAGACGCCGGAAACATGC
>CAIRSA010000249.1 GCA_903881085.1 uncultured Acidobacteriia bacterium | reverse complement strand
GCACGCAAATCCGTCCGGTGTCCGACGGATCGCCTCGCAGTTATCAGATATTGCCATTATTGCCCGCTTAAACTCGGGGTTAACTTCCCCAGCGGACCGTGCCACGCTGTGGAAAACCCTGGTCACTCCCACTCAATTGTCGCCAGGCTATCTAAGTGCCTGTCGTCGCTGATCTTATCGCAATTCGCCATGGCGATTTACCGTCAGATTGACCGTCAATACATTCCGCTTACAGAAGGCGGCCGGCGATAGATGGCGAAAGACAATTGGGCCGATTTTATGAACCCACTGCAGATCGCCGCTTTCACGATGTTCGCCTGGCAGAAATGCAGAAAGGCACTTGACCCAATGGCAACCACGCAACGCATTTCATTTCAGTAGGCTGAGATCGTCCCTGCTCGACTCAGGTCGGAACCCAGCTGCCGTATGCCAGCCAACTAGCTCTCTACCGCCTTCAGCCGACCGGTGATGTCCTCTACTCCGGGCAACGTCCAAATGCTGTCACGAAGCACAAACTTCCAGCCGTTCGTGTGCTTCACGAACACAGCGTGATCCTTGACGACTTGAAAAGGGATCAACGCGGCCTTCATTACCGAGAAGTCCTCATTGAATAGCACGCCCGCAAGGAAATCGAAATGTGCGCTCTCGAGATTTCGGATCGCACTCAGTTGACGCGAGTCATTGTGACGAGTCAGGCGCCGACACTTCACTTCAATTTTTCGGCCACTGGGATCAATTCCGTCGTATCCCGCTGTGGATGCAGCGTTCAACGTCAGCGACAGGGCCTTTGCGACGAGACCCTCAGCAACGTCCGCACCAGGGCCGTTTGAGGTTCGTACGATGCCGCGAGACCGCAGCTCCGTCATCAACTCGGTGTACAGCTTTAGCAGCTCCCGATTCGATGGAGTCGTGAGGTTGATCACTCAATCCACCTAGATAGCGCAAACGGGATTCTTCTCATTTCCGCTGAACATCAAAGTTGTTAAGAATCAAAGTGCCGCCGTCTTCAGCAAAGGTGAAACTCGCCCGGTCGTAAGGAAACTCCCCGTATTCCCAAGTGGTACATGTCCATGGTCTTCCAGTGGACGCTCCGCAGACCGCTTGCCTGACGTTCTTGGGCGTACCGAACAACGTCAAGATCTCATCGGAACCGATGCCCTGATGAACCTTCATGACGTTCTCGGTGGTGAAGGACTTCGGTAGCGTTCCGCCGCTTCTATACACCTCGAAGTTGTTAAGGATCAGAGCGGCGCTGTCCGAATCAAACGTGAAACTCGCCCTATCGTAAGGAAACTCTCCGTATTCCCAAGTCGTACATGACCAGGACTTTCCAGTGGACGCTCCGCAGACCGCTTGCCTGACGTTCTTGGGTGTACCGAACATCTTCAGAATCTCGTCGGAGCCCATTCCCTGATGAACATTCATTACATTCTGTGTCGTGAATGAAGTCGGCAGCGTCACGCATCCGCCTAGGCCCAGCGCAATGGCACATACAGCGGCGCGACAAACGAATCTGATCTCCATAAGTTCCTTCTTGCCGTCTTGCAATAGACCCGCACCAAACCGCCGACGCACTCAAAAACGTCTGCTTCGCCTACGCATCTGCATCCGATATTGCGGGACCCCTGAAACCGGCTGCGTATCCGTTCGATTCAATGCCTGGGCCAATGGTTGAGGTTCAGCTCTCGAAGTGGGTTTGCGAAGACTGTTGACGAACTCCTCAAACTCCCGCGACTTCTGCGTCGCGCCGCCACGAAATATCTCGATGAGGTCACTACGAGAGAACGGAGCCACATCCACCGATCCGGTAGGCGCCCCTCCCAGAATCCACCAAAGTGTCGGCCCGGGTCCGAAATCGATGAACACAGGCGCATTACCACCGGCCCAATCTCGCAGGATCGCGCATTCATCGGCGAAGGGTATCCGCATCCGCGCATTCGACCCATCGCGCATGGCGCGATTCAAAGCGTTACGAAATTGCTCCGAATCTCGCTTCCGCCTCACCCCGTTCACCACCCACGCCAGCTTCGGGTAGAAGGCATCTCGAGACCGACGCTCCTCGGGTTTTAGGTAAGAATGCTGGAACTCGATCACCCAGCCGTGATCGGTCTTTACATCCGCTATGTGTTTCTCGCCACTATCGGCTTGGTGGACGATCTCCTGCCAGCTTTCCGGAAACTGTCCTTTCCACGCGCGATGCCACTCGGTTTCGTTTTCCCACCATGGATCACAAACGCGACGTCCCTTGTGGGCCCAGTGCCAAATATTTACTTCTCCGCACTTCGCAATCATCGTTTGAGCGCAAACCGGACACTTGCCCGATAGACTTGGCTGCGCCTCTTGCCGTTGCCCGTTCACAATCGAGAACTTCATCGCTTTTTGCTGCCGTCTGGCCCTTCAGAATTCGCAACCTTACACTTTGATCGCAGTCGAACCGATACCTGAGCGTCGGGCGGCTTCTTGATTGGCCTGCATCGCTTGGATGTCTGAGTAGGCGAGGTACTTTCGACAGATCCCTGATCCAGCCACGCCCTCAGTCGCTTCCACTCCGGCTCCGTTAGATCGGCAACTCGCTCGCCCCGCCTGCCACCCACCATTCGCAAGTCGAACTCGATAGGCATCAACGGGCCGTGAGCGCCGAAACGCCATGACTGAGAGAAGCCAAGGACGAATTTTCCACCCGAAGGCTGCGCCAGGAGTGAGGAGTACCGCTGCGGCAGCGAGGCGGACGATCCGTTCGTTACCTCGGCAAGACTGGGTGCGCTGTTCCACGAGTCATCCCCTCCTTCCCCTGGGGATG
>CAIRSA010000248.1 GCA_903881085.1 uncultured Acidobacteriia bacterium | reverse complement strand
TTTGGGAGCACGCCAGGCAGGCGTCCCGATGAGTCGGGACGCGGCAGGCAGGAGTGCCCGCGCCACGTGGGCCAGCGCAGTCAATGTGGAGTTATTTTTGCGTGGTCGCTATGCTTTTCGGTGGCGTGCGCCGGGTTATTCGCACAACAGCATCCGACGGGGTCGCGACTGACGCCACCAACGGTGGCTTCGGTTTCGCCACGCGGCGTGGCGCGCGGCACCACGTTGGAACTGACCGTGGAGGGTTTCAATCTGGCCAAAGCGTCGGCCATCTACTTCAACAAAGCGGGCGTGAAGGGCCGCATTGTTCGCGTGAAGGAGTTGCCCGATACTTCAGAGAATCGACTGGGCTCAAACGGCACGCTGGCGACCACCGATCTTGGGCCAATGCCCGTGCGCAATCAGGTCACGGTTGAGTTGGATTTATCGGGCGAGGCGGAGGTGGGCGAGGTTTCATTCCGGCTGCAGACTCCGCTGGGCACGAGCCCCGAAGGCACCTTTTTGATTGAGCCCTACTACGGCGAGAGCCCGGACCGCGAACCGAACGACACCATTGAAGAGGCCTTTGAAACGTATCTCCCATCGATTCTTGTCGGCACGATTTCCAAACCAGGCGACCTGGACCACTTCAAAATTCACGCGCGGGCAGGGCAGGAAGTGGTGTTCGATAATACGGCCGGACAGATCGGCTCCAC
This sequence comes from uncultured Acidobacteriia bacterium, assembly GCA_903881085.1. Classification (GTDB taxonomy): domain Bacteria; phylum Acidobacteriota; class Terriglobia; order Bryobacterales; family Bryobacteraceae; genus CAIRSA01. Next base: position 2,743 of record CAIRSA010000248.1, on the reverse strand, counting down.
GCTGATCCCGATCATTTCGATTCTCGATGACAAGGGCTTGGCCGTTCGCATATCGCTTACAACGCCGTTTGCGCATAAGTTCAATAAGGACGGCACCTACTATATTCGCATCGCTGATTATCAGCAGAGCGGCCGCGGCGGCAACACGTATCGCATCAAAGTAGGTGAGTTTCCAGTGGCGACGAGTGCGTTTCCCTTAGGCGTTGAGAAGGGCAAAAGCGCGGCGATTGAACTGCGTGGCTACCACCTGGCGAGCAACAAATTGGAAGTGAACGGCACCGCGTCGCGAGAACAGGAAGACGCGCTGATGGTGCGGCCCTCGGAGTCATTCAACGACTTGAAGCTCGCTGTTGGCGATGAGCCGGAAGTGACGGCGAAGGGCGCGGGGCAGCAAACGGTTCCATTCCCTGTCACAATCAACGGCCGAGTGCCCGATAAGAAGGCCCAGGAGTTTCGCTTCAAGCTGAACAAGGGCCACTCGATCGTAGCGGAAGTGCGCGCGGCGCGGCTGGGTTCGAAGCTTGATTCGGTGATTGAAATTTTGGATGCGAAGGGCAAGCCGATCGATCGCGCCGTGGTGCAGCCGGTGTGGGAGACATCGCTGGTGTTGCGCGATCATGAATCGACCGGCCCGGGTCTGCGCATCTCCAACTGGAATGGGCTGGGCGTTGGCGACATCATAATGGCGGGCAGCGAGATCTCGCGCGTGGAAGCGTTGCCGCGCGGACCCGATGACGACATGCGCGTGGAATCCTTCGGCGGAAGCCGCACCACGTTGCTCGATACCACGGCCGAAGCACACGCCATCGACCAGGCATTCTACAAAGTCAAAATTCTTGCTGCGGGTTCGAAGCCCGCGCCAAATGGCCTGCCCCTGGCTCATATCAACTACCGCAACGACGATGGCGGCGCGGGCTATGGCCGCGATTCGCTGCTCCACTTCACTGCGCCCTATGACGGCGAATTCGTGGTGCGCATCAGCGACGTGCGCGGACTGGGCGGCGACGATTACGCCTACCGCCTGACGCTGCGCGATCCGAAGCCCGACTTCCGCTTGACCGTGAATCCGAAGAATCCGAATGTCCCGCGCGGCGGAACCATTCCCGTGACTGTGACGGCGTTCCGCATGGATTGCTTCGATGGCAACATCGACGTCTCGCTGCAGAACCTGCCAGTCGGCTTGACGGCCACCAGCAACTCCATCCGGCCCGGCCAGACAACCACAACGCTTTTGCTAAGGGCGGAAGAAGCGGCCGAGTTGAAGGCGTCGGTTCCGCTGGTGGTGGCGGGCACTTCTGGCAAGCTCAACCATTTCGCCAACCCCGACGACAAACTGAAATTGATATCATTGATGCCGAAGTCAGACGTAGTGATGACCGCCTCAACCAGGGAAGTCACGCTGGAGCCGGGCGGCTCGGCTACGATTTCTGTGAAGATCAAACGCCAGAACGGCTTCGCCGGTCGCGTGCCGGTGCAGGTGATGAACCTGCCTCCGCGCGTGCTGGTGCCCGATGTTGGCCTGAACGGCGTGCTGTTGAATGAGACCGATACGGAACGGACTTTTATAGTAGAAGCTCTGCCCAACGCAGAGCCAGTTGAGCAGTACATTTATGTATCCGGCACGGTGGAGACGCGCTCGAACTTGCAGAACACCTATGCCGCCAATGAAGCGATTCTAGTAAAGGTAAAGCCAAAAGCCGAAAGGTTGGCGGCGCAAAAATAATCATATGAAATTCGGCATTAATGCGTTTCTGTGGACCGCGGCGTTCCAGGAGAAAAATCTGCCGCTGATTCCGAAAGTGAAAGCGATGGGCTTCGATGGCATTGAGCTGTGCGCCTTCGATTTCGCCACATTCCCGGCGGCGAAGATCCGCAAAGAGCTGGAAGCGAACCAGCTGGAAGCCACGTTCTGCACCGCACTGACGGGCACGCAGAACATCGGCAGCGCGGACGATTCGATCCGCAATGGCACCATCGAGTTCATGAAGACCGCCATCAACGCCGCTGGCGAAGCGGGCGCGCAATCGATCGCCGGGCCGTTCTGCTCGGCAGTTGGCTGGCTGCCCGGACGCCGCCGCACGGAAGACGAATGGAAGCGCGCTGTGGAGGCACTGGCGTCATTGGGTCCGGTGCTCGATAGCGCCGGCATCAACATGGCGATCGAGCCGCTGAACCGCTTCGAAACCTTCTTTCTGAATACGGCTGCCGATGCGGTGAAGCTGTGCGATGAGATCAATCATCCGCGCATCGGAATTCTGTTCGATACGTTCCATTCGAATATCGAAGAGAAGAGCATTCCGGATGGCTACCGCACCGTGGCCAAGCATCTGAAGCATGTGCATACGTGCGAGAACGACCGCGGCACACCGGGCTCCGGGCACGTGGATTGGAAGGGCGTGTTTCAGGCCTTGCGCGATGTGAAGTACGACGGCTGGTGCGTGATCGAAACCTTCGGGCCTTCGATTCCCGAGATCGCCGCCGCGGCTTGCATCTGGCGCGACCTGGCGCCGACTGCTGAGTCAATCGCTACCGATGGTTTGAAGTTTTTGAAGAGTCTTTAGAAGAACCGCCGCGAATCCGCGGGTAGAACATGAATGTGCCCGGAGAACCGCTCCCTCATTGTCGCGGCTCAGTGTGCAGGATGCATCTTCTCGCCGAGCCGCGACCGTGAGGGAGCGGTGGAAAATTAGAATTTGGACAGGCGGATCCTCCTTCGCCAAGGCTTCCGCCTTCGCTAAAGCTT
>CAIRSA010000247.1 GCA_903881085.1 uncultured Acidobacteriia bacterium | reverse complement strand
GTTTTTGGAGCATCGGATCGGGGATATTCGCGTCATTCGCCTTGTGCGCAAATGGCTCAAGGCGGGCGTTCTGGACGAAGGGGAGATGAGCATCAGTGACACGGGGACGCCACAAGGCGCGGTGATTTCGCCGCTGCTGGCCAACGTCTTTTTGCACTATGTCTTTGACCTCTGGGCCGCGCAATGGCGCCGGCGAGAAGCCAAAGGTCGCGTGATTGTCGTGCGGTATGCCGACGATATCGTGGCCGGCTTCGAGGTGGAAGCCGATGCAAGGAACTTCTGGGATGCGATGCGCGAAAGGCTCAAGCAATTTGGGCTTGACCTGCACGAGGGCAAAACCCGGCTGCTGGAATTTGGACGCTTCGCAGCGGCCAGACGGCAGCGACGCGGGCAGGGCAAACCGGAGACCTTCACGTTCCTGGGTTTTATTTTCATCTGCGGTAAGTCCCGACATGGCAGCTACCAGCTGCAGCGTAAAAGTCGGGGTGACCGAATGAGAATGAAACTGCAAGGAATAAAGGCCGAGTTGCGACAGCGAATGCATCAAGGCATACCCGAGCAGGGCAAATGGCTAGGCGCTGTAGTAAGGGGTTACATGAACTACCACGCAGTGCCGACCAACTCGCGATCAATTGTGGCGTTTGGATATCACGTCAAGAATTTGTGGCGACGCACGCTCCGGCGACGAAGCCAAAAGGACGGACTGACGTTCGAGCGCATGGACAGGATCGCTGCAGCCTATTTGCCGCCGCCAAGAATCCTTCACCCCTGGCCCAGCACAAGATTTGCCGTCAAACACCCAAGGTGGGAGCCGAGTGCGTGAATCGCGCATGCTCGGATCTGTGCGGGGGGTGCTCAGTAATGGGCGTCCCTACCGCGATCCCCTAGGTTGTTGGACGGGTGTTCTGCGAAGCCTAGACGTTTGAATTGGCCGGCGCTGTGCGGCTTCATCGCGCAGCGCCTGGTGGAATGATGGTTAGGCGTTTGCTAGCGGAGAAAGCCGGCCGCAGTAGTAGGCTCTTCCTCTTTCAATAAAGGGCACATTCAGATCAAATTTTTCCGTCGAATACTGAGTTTCGAAACCACCGGGAATACCGTCAGTCAGGTAGATGCAAGATGAGCTGGCAGGAATGAGTTTTATAAGTTCCGGTAACAACTTCGAGTCCCATTCCTGTCCTGATCCGCCCTCGCCCCAACTATCACCACGATGAAAATAGAACTTTAGTTCTATGTCTTCGTGAAGTATCGCGGTGTTGTCGGCATGAACCCAATGAAGCCGCCTAGATATGCCATTAAACTCAAAATCAAGGCACTGTCTGTCACCATTAATTTCCCATCGGGGAGTGTTCGTGGGAATTCGGACGCCTTCAATGTGTCTCAGGATGCCCGCGATTTCTGGCTGATATTTACTATTACTTCTTTCAAAAAAATAGAATTGCGTGCAATACGGCAAACCAAGCAGTATTGGGGTTATAAAGTCCCTGCCTGCGCTAGGATAAAAGAGGGATGATTTCTTGCCAGGGCATATATCAATATTCGGTGGAGAAATGATCTTTGTAAATCGCGCAACGAGTCTTGAATCCCCAACTTTCATAAAACGCTTAGCTATTGCGCTGAGGATTAAAGACTGGTCTAAAACCTCCGCGCTGTTTGGGGTCGGCAACGAGGAAGAAGAAATCGGACAGGGCACGAAGTCGCAAGCCGCAGCGTCTTTCCCTTTGGCCAAAAAGAAGAGAGATGTAAGCCCTTTCAGAAATAGGTCATAGACCTCTATCCTTCGTTTCTGATTTGGGTCGGAGACTTCCCCCAGTGATTTTGATCCGTGAAAAATGTTGTTTCGCACCAAGTAGATGAAGTGAGTACATTCCTTCAGAATTTCAAAGGTATTCTTGTTGGTTGGAATGTCTGACGGCATCGTGCACTGCTCAAGAAGGACTTGGAGTTTAAGGATGTCTCGAAAAAACTTCTCCCCCCTCGATATGGAAATTCTGGGGTCTGGCGTTACGCGCGTCCAATCTCCCTCGGTTCTTTCTATGTGAAGTAATGGTTCAAACGCACGGTATAACTCTGCGGGGCTTTCCTTCGCGTAAGGTTTTATGAAGGAAAGAAAAGCCCTTTGTTTTTTTACCTCGTTGAAGTCATCTTCAGAATGAAAGACCAGTTTCTTTTTTTCGTTGGATGCCGCCCAGTCGACTTGGTACAGACTGTTGAACAGGAAAAACTCGTATACGAATGGTGTGAGGGGCATTATTGACACTCGCCCACCACTTGGTTGCTCTGCGTAATACTGAAGTCTGGAATTGTCGCAATGCACAACGTGCAACACGGCGACCAATTCTTCAGCGCTTCTATCAGGCACTTCTTCGACTTCTTCAACCTCTTCCATCGCAATCACCTTCCGGTAATGCCCAACATTTATATCGGGCGACTGTTTTGCGCCCTAACTTGGCTGCCGAGGCCGACTACGCCCGAAAAACCAGACGTCACTCGCCGAATTCGGTCTAGGCAAACGGATTTTGTCTTGGCCCAACCGTGGTTATGGTAGCGCCTTTCGGTTTGCTCGAAAGCACTTTTCGCTGACCCGAAGTCGTGACAAGCGTGGCAATCTCCCGGCATCAATACGGGAGCAGATTGCATGGGCATCGAGGTCGACACGCGTAAATCGTTCCTGTGCCGGGAACACGGCCAGTTCACAGCGATCTACACCTGGGTCAATGACGAGCGGGCGCTGATTTTGTTGAATCATCTGCGGCCGGGCTCGCCGTTCATCGTGATCGGTGAGTCGGCAGCCTGGAAGTACGACGACACCTTGTATTTGGCTGAAGAAGCGCGCCGGGCGGTCGATCGGCTGGGGATGGAACCCAGCATGCAAACCTGGATGAAGCTGGCCACGATCATCCATGAGGGGCTGGGCGATCTGATCAAGATGCCATCGGCGCCGCCGGCCGACTATCTCAAGCCGGTGCTGGGCCACATGACGCTGAAGGCCGATGGTCAGGCGATCCACTCTGAGGACATCCGGGTGGAAAAATCCGGCGTGGAATATGTCTGAGCTGAACTTTCAGCCGGTGTATGGCCGCGCGCCGGGCGACCAGTACGGGCAGGCGCTCGATGAGCAGCTGGCCAACGAGGCTGCCGTAGTCGCGCCGGACAATCCTCTGGACGATGAAGCGTCACAGGCCACGCTGCGCCAGCTGCTGAGCTGGTACTACCTGGAGAAAGAACGCCAGGCGCTGAATCGCCTTGAGATGGCCATGGACGCGGATTTCTACGACAACCTGCAATGGTCGCCTGACGACGCGCAGATCCTCAAGGACCGGGGGCAGATGCCGCTGGTGTTCAACGAGGTCGCGCCGATGGTGGATTGGCTGATCGGCACCCAGCGCCGCACCGCGGTCGATTGGCGGGTGCTGCCGCGCAGCGAGGACGATGTGGACGCGGCAGACGTCAAGACCAAGGTGCTCAAGTATGTGAGCGACATCAACCGCACGCAGTTCACCCGCAGCCGGGCGTTTTCAGATGCGATCAAGTCGGGCCGACTCACCGGCTGGGCCGACAGTTACCTGGAATTGTGCTGATCGAACGGAGCATCGGCGATCAATGCGACCAACTCCTGGGTGGATATGGATCAAACCCGCTCAGCCGCGACCCTGTCAGCTCAACCTCGTCACGCCCTGCAACTCGCAGGCGTAGACCGCATTGCGCAGCGCCGCGATCGCTTCATAGCGAGTGAAGGTGCGCCGCCAGGCCAGCACCACGCGGCGGGTGGGGACGGGTGCGGCGAAGGGGACGAAGCGCAGATGGGCTTGGGGCTCCTTGGGTACGCTGAGTGCGGGCACCACGGTCACGCCCATGCCTGCGGCCACCATATGCTTGATGGTCTCGAGCGAGCTGCCTTCAAAGCTCTTGCTGATGCCGTCGACCTCGCTGGAAAAGCGCGCGAATTCGGGGCAGACCTCGAGC
>CAIRSA010000246.1 GCA_903881085.1 uncultured Acidobacteriia bacterium | reverse complement strand
CGTGGAGGACGAGAAGGGGACAATATTGAAGGAGTGCAGATTTTCGAGCCGGATGAGCGCGTTATCTGACAAACCGTCGATGCCGGGGTGTGCCGCTTTTGCAGTGTGAAACATGATGCCATCCCATGTAAGTGCTTGGTGTCAGCAAAGAATGGCCTGGGGGATTCGCGCTTAGCGGGCTTTGCGATTTTTTTTCTTTGCGCGGCTCAGTCTGTCCTTCAGGGCGGAACGCTTAACTGGCATGCTCTCTTCATCTTCAAAAGTAATCTCAGTGTCATTTATGGCCTGAATCACTCCATGGCCAATTTGTTTGCGCAAACGCCGCAACAACTCATACACAGAAATAGTCGGGCATGTGGCCACGATGTCATCGATCAACTTGTTTAGTTGGCTCGATGTTTTCGACTTTCGCGGCATGAGAGCGCGCCGCCGTGCCTCATCGCTGGCGGCTTGCTTAGGGTCAGTGATGGCACGCTTTAGGAGTGCAACCCCATCTGCTCCTCTGCCGGTGGCGAACCGACGTAGAGCCTTCTCGGTTGGCAGCAGCGCCGGATTGTCGGAATCCCACTTTGCCATCCTTGTTAGCGTTTCTGCGTCTACGGCAGCACGTTCTGGGGTTCCTTCATTAACTCCCCGCCTCAGCCGCTCGCGCTCGAGGATAAGATGTACCAGTTCTTCAGCGATTTGGGCGTCTGACTCCCCGGGTTGCCCGCCATCGCTGAACTTCTGCTCCAGCTGGTGGAGGCTATCGGAGAAGCTCTGTTGTTGTGCCTCCTTGTTCATGCCTTCCTCTTTATTGGCGTTATATTCGCTGTACTGCTCGTCGGGGGCCGGTCGAGGAAGTTCGCCCAGTCATTCATCAGGTTCCGCCGCTTCTCCAGCAGGTCGGTACGCTGGTATGCGGCTTGTACCTGGTTACCCACTGTGTGGCCCGAAGCTGCCTTGCGGATTTCATCCGGGTAGCTAGTCTGCTCTGCGGCCCAGTCCCGAAAGGACGAGCGAAAGCCGTGCGGCACGGCATCGACTGTGAGTTCGCCTCGCTCACGCATTCCTCGCATCAGTTGGCTCAGGGCCATGTCACTGAGTGCGTTGCCTTTAGGGCTGGGGAACACCTTATTGCTGCCCGCCAATTGCGGTAGTGAGTTCAGCAGCTGGATGGCCTGCGGTTGTAACGGGACGCGGTGCTCCCGCTTAGTCTTGGTGTGGGCGGCCGGGATGATCCAAACCCTTTGATGGAGGTCGATCTCAGACCAGTTCGCTTCCCTCACGGATCCGGAGCGAACAGCGGTCAGCACGAGGAACTCTAGTGCTTTCGCACTGATGCTCTGATTGCGCCGCAAGTGCAACATGAAATCCCTGATCAATGTGTGGTGGACCGCTGGCTGGTGCTTTACTGTCTTCAGTCCGCGAGGTGAGGGTAGTTGTGTGTCGAGATATCCCTTCCAGGTGGCCGGGTTGGGGCCTGACCGATATTCATTCACGGTGGCATAGTCCAGCACGCATCGCAGGCGATCCAATAATCGTTTTGCGGTCTCCGGCTTGGTGTTCCAAAGAGGTCCTGCGGAACCATCGCGGTGCCGGGTGTGCTGCTGTAAGACGTCCAGAATGTGCCGCATCGTGACGTCGGCGGTCAGCATTCGACCGATCACAGGGAATGCGTAAGTTTCCAGTGTGGACGCCCACTGCTGCCGGTGCTTCAGATTGGTGTAATCCGACGCGTGTGCCTCCAGGTAGGCGTCAGCGCACTCACGGAAGGTTTTGTTCCGGGCTGCCTGGGCGAGCACAGCGCTGCGTTCGGAGCGCTTACGGGCGAGCAGATCGACTCCACTCTTGGCATCCAGCGACAATTTCCTTGCAACATCGCGGGCCTCGGCCAGTGACATCTGCGGATACGAACCCAACCCGATAGGTTGGCGACGCGCTGCGACGCTCAATCGCAGGATCCAGGAGCGTGGGGCTGGTGCGCCTTCGCGTGAAGGAGGCCTGACCTGGAGCAGCAATCCGGCCACGCCGCCGACGGCGTGCCAACCGGGGCGGTTCAGTCGCTTGACCTCAAGGGCAGTGAGTTCTTTGACGAGCTTTGGCATACCAATAAGCATACCAAAAAAGATGCCATTCGGTGATCTTGCGTGGCACACGTCGACACAGAAATAATCAAAAACGTCGGTAAAAATAGTTATATACGACGCGAAATGGTATGCGGTGATTCTTCAGATTGGCGGACTCACTCTCCGCCAATTTAGCTTCTCAGGCAGTTTCAGATAGTCTCGAAAATAGTAGAAAATCGCTTAAAAACAAGGGTTTTCGTTTCTCGGATTGTCTCAGGTCGCGTTTTACTGCCTCGCTGTCTTGTTGGTATATT
>CAIRSA010000245.1 GCA_903881085.1 uncultured Acidobacteriia bacterium | reverse complement strand
TTGTTTCCGCCAAAGAACGTGGAAACACGCGGGCTGTCCCCAGGTTTCCCAGGTTTAAGGAAATCATCAATTATCCATCAAGTTTTCCATGGGTCCGCCGATGAGTGAGAGTAGGGCAGGAGTATGATCCATGAGCAGTAGCAGTTTGAGCTTGATAACGCCACTTACCTTCACCGGAGTCAGCAGCTTTTCCGCAGATTTCCAGACGATTCTGAATCGTGCAGTGGCCATCGCAAATCTGCCGGTAAAACAGTTGCATAACCAGGAGTCCAACATCCTTTCGCAGAAGGCGCTTCTGAGCGATCTGAACGGATCGGTGACGACACTGGCCAACGATATCTCTGCTCTCGGTGCGCTGGGAACCAACCGCGCAATCAGTGCCACTACGTCGAACGCTTCGCGAGTCAGCGTTTCGACGAATGGGGCTACACAAAATGCGACGCACACGATCAGTGAGATTACGTCGGTAGCCAAGGCAGCTAGCGAAACATCGGCATCCGGTTTTGCCACGGCCGATACAACGGCGGTCACCACCGGCAGTTCCGTCGAACTGGCGGTGGGTGCCAAGACATTCTCCGTACCGCTTACCAGCACGAACAATAATTTGAACGGCCTGCGCGATGCAATCAACGCCTTGGGTGCCGGTGTAACGGCAAGCGTGCTGAACACTGGCAATGCAACAACACCGTATTATCTTTCGATCAGCGCCAATACAACGGGACAAAACGCGCTGCAGATTCGCACTACCGCCGGTGATGCGACTACGAACATCCTGGCGGCGACAAACCCCGGGGCGAATGCTGTATTTAAGCTTGACGGAATTCAAATTTCGCGGCCCGATAATACGATCAGCAACGCCATTGACGGCGTCACGTTCAGCATACTCAGCACAACGGGGGCCGGGGAAACTGTCACGCTGGGCACATCGAGCGACCGCTCGCAGTTGATCAACGCGTTAAACAGCCTGGTAGGCGACTACAACACGGTTTCGGGAAAACTGAATGCTCAAATCGGAAAAGCCGCTGGCCCGTTGGCCGGTGACCCGGTGATTCGCCAGGTTAAGGATGCCCAGCGGCAATTGCTTAATTATCAGGGTAGCCCCAATAGCAACGTGAAGGCACTCGCCGATATAGGAGTTGTAGCCGATGTGACGGGAACCCTGACGTTTGACTCGGCGAAGTTCTACAGCTTGTCGGATTCCGATTTGGCTGCGGCATTCAGTTACCTTGGCTCGGTGACAACCGGATTAGGCGTGTTGGCGGGCAATTTCACAGCGGTTAGCGATCCAATCAATGGCTCGATTGTCACAGAGACGCGACAAATCGATACCGCCGATGCGCGCATTTCGCAGCATGTGGATGAGCTGAATCGGAGGATCAGCTACATGCAGGCATCGTTAACCGCACAATTGCAGGCGGCCGATGCGCTGATTGCCGGGTTGAATTCTCAACAGAGCATCCTGACGGGAAGCCTCCAGAGTCTGAGTCTTGTAATGTATGGAAGGTCTACGGGATAGTTACATGTCGAGTCAAGCTATTTGGGAAGATGCTGTCATCGCGTTGGAACGCGCCTCAGAACGGCTGATTGCGGCGATGCCCGACAATACGCCACTGATTGAGGACGCGCTGCAGCGACGCACGGAAGCGATTGAGCACATCCAGTCCATCAAGCATATACCTGATGAAGCGCTTTATTTAAGGTTGAAAGCCGCGGTGCAGATCGGCGACAAAGTGCGGGAGCAGTTGGTGCTGCAGCGGGAACAGGCCCGCGACGGCATCGCCAGGCTGAAGCATTCAGCCTATTTGACGCAGGCATTTGCGGCCAGATCCGCACAAAACCGTAAGTCCTTGGATTGCGCGGGCTGAAGTTGCTGAGAGACTTCCCGCACCACGCTGGTCCAATCTCCTGGCGAGGGCTGGCGGAATAGGTGCATGGACGGATACCAATGGGTGTAGTCACCCTGTTCCATCCAGCGCCAGTCCGGTGAATAGCAGAGCATCGTCCAGACGGGGCGGCCTAAAGCCCCTGCCAGATGCGCGACCATTGTGTCCACGGTGATAATCAAATCAAGCCCCATTAGCGTTGAGGCCAATTGCTCAATGGTATCGCCAGTTTTTTGTTCCAGACTGATCCAGTTTATGCCGGCCATATTCAATAGTGGCTGCAAGAAGTTTGGATCCATGGAACGAAATCGGTCATTTGAGTTAGCCGCATTTCCCGCCCAGCAGAGACCAGCATGAAAGCCTTCGCCAAAGTCGAGCGGCGGCGCCTGCAGATAGGGATTGCCAGTGGGGATAAGGCCCTGGGTGATCAGGGGGAGGCTCATCATCGGGGCGCGGAAGTCATAATCCTGAGCCTCGGTTGGGATCCAGCGCCGGAATAGGTTTCGCAGTCGCAGCTGGCAATCGATAAAGACACGGGCACCCTGCTGCTCAAACCAGGGAGCGTAGCGGAGAAACTGAATGGTGTCTCCCAGACCCTGTTCGCTTTCGAGCAGAATCGACTTTCCCGCCAGCGGCTCGCCGCGCCACATCGGCTCGTCACGCAGGGTAGGAGGCGCAATCCCAGCAGCGACGCGCCATTCATATTCACGCCAGCCTTCTTCAAATTGACCCGTGGCGAGCAATGCGATGGATAGGTTCCAATGCAGGCGGGCGTCATCGGGAGCTAACCGTAGGCCAGTGCGATAGGCTTCAATGGCCTCGTGGTAGCGGCACTGCTGACGCAAAGCTAATCCGAGATTGCACCAGCCATTGGGATCGCCAGGCCCTGCGCGCAGATGAGATTTGCATTCCCCCACGGCCTCTTCCGATTTTCCGGCACGGATTAAAGCGCAGATTAATTGGTTTTGCGCCAACGGATGGTTTGGATGCAGAGTCAGGGTCTGACGAAAGCACGCGGCTGCGCTTGGGAAATTTTCCATCTTTTCCAGCGCGACAGCCATGGTATGGACCGGTTGCCACATGGACGAATCGCGGCGGATCGCCTCGCGAGCGGCAAACGCCGCCCTCCTTGCATCCCCCTCTTCCAGTAGCCGGGAAGCTAAGTTGTTGTAACTGATTGCATCATCCTGCATAATTCTTCTCGTACACGCATCACCACGCCTTCCCAGTCGCCGCGTGAGGTCTGGCGAAACAGGCGCATGTTTGGGTACCACGGAGAGTCTTCGCGATCGAGCATCCAGCGCCAGTCAGCGGCGAAGCAGAGCATGTTCCAGACAGGCCGGCCCAACGCGCCGGCGAGGTGGGCGATCATCGTATCGACGGTGATTACCAGATCGAGCGCCGCCACCATGGAGGCGGTGCCAACCAAGGTGTCGCCATCTTTCTGCTGCAAGTCGAAGAGGCGAAGCCCTTCGATATTGCGCAGCGGCAAGGTGTCCTGCTCAAGCATGGAGCGCAGGCGGTTGTTCTTGTACGCGGCATTGCCCGACCAGCACAGGCCGACTTTGAATCCGGGCCCGAGGTCAGCCGGCGGCACACTCAGATACGGAATCTGCGCCAGGATCTCGCCCCCCACCAGACCGGGCAGGCTCATCATGTGGGCGTAATAATCATAGGGTTCGTCAGCGCATGTGCCTAACAGCGGCTTCAACCGTTCCTGCACATCGAGCAGTGCCTTTGCTCCGCGTTTTTCCAATTCGTGGCGGTAGCGGACGAACTGAAGGGTGTCTCCGAGCCCCTGTTCGGCAACCAGCAGCACCGTCTTTCCCTGCAACGGCTCGCCACGCCACTGCGGCTTCGGCAAATCTTTTCTTAACTTGGGATTCATGCGGAAGCGCCATTCATATCCCTTCCAGCCCTCTTCCCAGTGTCCCAACACAAGATGGGCAAGGCCCAGATTCCATGGCGCGTCGTGGTGCTCGGGCGACAGATCAACCGCACGTTGATAGCATTCAATCGCCTCCGGCAATTCATTCAGCGCCAGATGCAAGCTTCCTAAATTGTTAATCGCATCGACATGGCAGGAATCGAGTGCGAGTACATTGCGGTAGGCTTCGGCGGATTCTTCGATGCGATCCACTCCTTGCAACGCCACACCCAGGTTGTAGTGGGCCTCGATATAAGAAGGGTTGATGCGAAGGCTTTGGCGGTAGCACTGCAAAGCCTCTTCAAATCGCCCTTTCGCCTGCAATATGTGGCCGAGGTTATTGAACGCCTGGGCATGATCCGGGTGCAGTTCCAGTGCGCGGCGGTAGGCGTTTTCGGCTTCTTCAATGCGTTGCTCGAGCATGAGCGTAACGGCAAGATTGAAATGCGCTTCGGCGTGCAACGGATCGAGGCCGATTACCAGTCTGTACTCATCGATCGCCTCCGCGTAGCGGTTCAACTGATGCAGCGTGTTGGCGTGTTCGTAATGAGCTTCGAGATGACCTGGATCGAGCGCAGTGGCCGAGCGGTAGGCCTGTTCGGCCTCGGGGATTAGCCGCAAATCGCGCAGCGCGCTGCCTAATTTGAAGTGCGTCGAGGCATTGCCCGGTTGCAGTTCGATGGCCCGCTGATAACGGTCAACCGCCTCTTCCAACTTGCCTGCCCGCCGCAGGGCCAGACCGAGATTGGCCAAATACAAAGGCGTGTCCGGGCGCAGTTGCGAAGCACGTCCGATCAAACGGATGGCCTGCTCGTGCTCGCCCTGTTCGCTCACGATCAGCCCCAACAGGTGCATCGCATCTGTATGGCGGGCGTCGCGCGTCAGCAGACGCCTATAGAGCCTTTCCGCTTCCTTAAGATTTCCCACCTGATGACAGGCCAGTGCTTTTTTAAACATGCTTCGAGGCTTGAACAAATCCGCGGCACAGGCTGAGAGTTCCGGGGTTATCCACCAGCTTCCATCCCTGGACGATGGGAAATCCGGCGGCGCGCGTCATGAAGCCCAGGCAGTGCATCGTGGGCACCCACCAGTTGGTGGAATTGCCGCCATATTGGTCCTCCGGATAAAACTCGGCCACGATCTGGCCGTTGGCGTAGCCATTGCCTAAGCCGCCTCGGTAAGGACTGAAATCATCGAGGATCGCGCTTTCGATGTGAATGGATTCGTTGCAGATTGCCGACAGCCCATCGAGCGCCAGCAGCGGATGGCGCAAGTGGTACAGGACACCGAAGCAGAAGACGACATCGAAGCGGCCATAGCGTTCTTCGGTGATGCCATAAATCGACTCTTCGTAGCGCTGGCAGCGTTGGTGATCGTAGCCTAGCGCCTCGCGGCACATGTCGAAGGTCTGCCAGCTTTTGCGGTCTTCGGTCTTGAGCGAACCAAGGAGGTCGGAAAAATCGTCGATGGCGACCACTTCGGCGGCGCCGCGCTTCAGGGCTTCAAAGGTCCAATAACCATCCCAGGCGCCGACGTCAAGCACACGCTTGCCTGTCAGGTCCGCGGGAATGCGGTAGGCCTCCTTCGCCAAAGGCGCCCACCCCGGAGTGACGACGCCGTTTGGCAGTTCGATGCGGTGATACCAGTATGGAAAGGACCTGACTCGTTCAGCGAGAGTCAATTCCATTTGCGGCATTGTCAATGTTTCAGTCAAGAGCGATCTCCTTTAACGTTTGTTCCAACTGCTGAGTAAAGCGCGAGGCGTCAGTCAAAGCCCGGGCAGCCTCGCGCACGGCGGCGCGTCCGGCACGCAGTTTATCGATTGCAGCTGCTTTCTCAATGGCAAGCTGCACAAAGTGATGCTCATCGCGGGCGATCCAGGCTTCCATGCCACAACGCGAAAGCAGGCTCGTGCCAACGCGCGAGACATGCGTACGGCCAGTGAGCGTCAGAACGGGGACGCCCATCCAGAGGGCTTCACAGGTTGTTGTTGTGCCGTTGTAAGGATAGGTGTCGAGCGCGATATCCACCAACCCATAGGCGCCCAGATGTCCTTCGCGGGATGGAATGGTAGGATGCAAATCCACGCGGTTGGGTTCAACGCCGCATTGTGCGAACTGGTCGAGGATGCGGTACCTGACACTCTGCTCCACCAGTGGTTTCGATTTCAGGCAGAGGCGCGAACCTGGCACGGCGAGCAGCACTTGGCTCCACAACGAAATGAGTTGTGGCGAGAGTTTCACCAGTGCGTTGAAAGACCCGAATGTAACAGCGCCAGTGCGCGTGGCAACAGCGGGTGCGCCGTGCGGGGCTTGATAGCAGTTGAAGCCCATCGGCAGCCGGATCAGTTTCTCGCTATGCAGTTGTTCGGTTTGGCCTTCCGGATCGCACCAGGCATCGGTGAAGCGGTAGTCGATCGCCGAAAGCCCGGTTGTATTCGGATACCCGATCCACGCGGCCTGGACGGGTGCCGGTTTGTAGGCAAATACCGGCAGCCGGTTGTTTCCGGTGTGGCCGCCAAGATCGATCAGGATATCGATGCCATCGTCGAAGATCATCCGCGCCGTTTCGCGGTCGGCAACGCCATGGATATTCCGCCAGCGGTCCGCCGCAAGCGCCTGAAAGTGGTGTGTGGTTTCGTCCGGTTTCTGCACATCGGCATAGCAATAGAACTCCAGCCCCTGATTGGACCGATGATTGGCAAGGATTGGTTCCACAAAGTAGGCTACCGAGTGCAGGCGGAAGTCGCTCGATACATAGCCGATTCGGAGAGGCCCCGGGCGGCGGGAAGAATGCACGAAAGGAGCGCCCTTGATCTGCGGCGAAAACTTGCGATGCTCGCTGGATACTTGCTCAGGAGTTATCTCGGGATCGTAATGCAGATAGAACAGATAGTTGGAATGCGCCGCGGAATAGCCCGGGGCGAGTTGCATCGCATTCTGGAACGCGGCGGCAGCCTCGCGATAGAGGCCGCAATCGCCAAGCACAGTGCCCAGATTGTTGTGCATCGACGGCATTCGCGGTGCCAATTGCAGCCCGCGGCGAAAGCAGGAAGCGGCGTCTTCAAACCGCCCCTCTTCGCGTGCCAGATTGCCAAGGTTGGCATATAACTCGCCGTAATCGGGCTTGATTCGCAGTGCCTCATGAAAACACTGCGAAGCACGGACGCGGTCGCCCAGTGCCTGCATCACTACGCCCAGCGTATTGTGCGCCTCAACTAGATTGCGGTCTAGCGATAGGGCTTTTTCAATACAGGCGCGCGCTTCCCGATAACGGCCCATGCGGCGAAGCGTGTTTCCCAGATTGGAATACAACGGGGCATACAGCGGATTGCGGAGCAACCCTTGCTCATAACTGGCGAATGCCTCGTCGTAGAGTTCGAGGTTTTGCTGGGCGTTGCCTAGGTTGTTCCAGACCTCGTGCGACTCCGGCCACATCGCCAGCGCCTCCTGGTAACGCGTGACGGCCTCCGCATTCCTCCCCAACTGCTGCAAAGCGTTTCCAAGGTTGACTAGCGCTTCCGGGTATTGCAGCCGAAGCTGCAGCGCTTGCAGATAATAGGTAAGCGACTCTTCCGGTTGTCCTAAGTTGCATGCCGCATTTCCCAGATTGTTCCAGGCTTCGGGATAATCCGGTTTGACGGCGAGTATGCCGCGATAGATGTCAGCCGCTTCGGCATGGCGGCCGGCTTTTTGCAGCACATTACCCAGGTTGAGCGAGGCATCGAAATGCCCCTCATTGAGATTTACCGCCGCAGAATAACTTTGGATCGCACGGTCCAGATTCCCTAAACTGTGCCAGGCGTTACCGAGGCTGTAGTGAAACGTAGCTTGCGTGCCGTTGCCTTGGATGGCCCGTTCCACGTAGAGGACGGATTGGTCGAACCGTCCCTGCTGCCAGGCAAGCACGCCGATCAGATGCAGCGCATCCGGATTGGCCGGGTCATGATTGAGGATTTGCCGGTAGAGCGATTCGGCGCGATCCAAGCGCCCCGATCGATGCTCCTCTAAACCGCGTTCCAGAGAATTCAGTATCGACGCCAAATCTAATCTCCTCGATAATGATTCGTCCGTTTCCACAAAAAAGGTTAGGCTGGAACTAATTATTTCTAAAGGAGTTAAGTGACAACATATTGCCACTTTCCGTAATCGGGCGCAAACGGATCCGCGCTCGTCTGAGGCAACTTCAGCTATGATATTGAGTGAATGAGGCAATCATAATGAAGGGCGTCGTACTGGCAGGTGGAACCGGGAGCCGGCTGTCTCCTTTGACAAAGATCACCAACAAGCATTTGTTGCCGATTTACGACAAGCCAATGATTTTCTACCCAATCGAGACATTGGTGGATGCCGGCATCACTGAAATCCTGGTGGTGACGGGCGGCAAGAACGCCGGGGACTTTTTACGGCTTCTTGCCAATGGAAAACAGTTTGGCCTGCGGCATCTGAACTATGCCTACCAGGAAGGCGAGGGCGGCATCGCCGAAGCGCTGGCGCTGGCTGAGCATTTCGCGGATGGCGAGAGCATCATCGTAATCCTGGGCGACAATATCATCGAAGGCTCAATCAAGGATGCCGTGGAAGCGTTCAAAAAGCAGGAGCACGGCGCGAAGATTCTGCTGAAGCAGGTTCCTGACGCCGAGCGATTTGGCGTGGCTGAGATGGAAGGCGACAAGATCGTTGGCATCGAAGAGAAGCCGCGGCGGCCAAAGTCGAATTTCGCGGTCACGGGCTTCTACATGTACGACGCAAGCGTGTTCGAAAAAGTGAAGACCTTGAAGCCTTCGCAGCGCGGCGAACTGGAGATCACGGACGTCAACAATGCCTATATCGACGAAGGCACCATGACCTATTCGTTCCTGGAAGGCTGGTGGACTGACGCCGGAACGTTTGAATCGCTGTTGCGCGCCGGAAACCTGGTGGCAGATAGCAAGAAGCAGAAAGTGACCAAGGCTTGATGTCGTACGAACTGTTGTTGCCATCGTGCGAAAAGGGGATCGGCAAGCTGATCGCTTCGCCGGCTTCGCCCGATTTGATCGATGGCGTGAAGGTCCAACCTTACGCGCTTTGGCCTGACGACCGTGGATATTTTCTTGAGGTGCTGCGGGTGGGCAAGGGCCTGGCAGCCGATTTTCCGCCGGAAACCACGCAGGTCTCGGCTGCGCTGAGCTACTCCGGAACGATCAAGGCATTCCACTATCATCGCCACCAGACGGACTGCTGGGCGCCATCGGTGGGGATGTTCCAAGTTGCATTGGTGGATCTGCGCAAGGGTTCGCCGACGCATAGCTTGCGCAATACCATGTACGTTGGCGCTCTGCGCCCGTGGCAGATTTTAATTCCTCCGGGCGTGGGTCACGGCTACAAAGTTGTGGGGCCCGATGCGGGGGTTTTGGTTTACGTAACCAACCGGCTCTACGACCCCGCCGATGAGGGGCGCATAGCCTACAACGATCCGGGTGTTCACTACGACTGGGAACTACAGCACAAATGAGAATTCTTGTAACCGGAGGAGCGGGCTTCATTGGCTCGGCCTTCATTCGACTGGCGCTAAAGGGCAACGCATTTTCGCGCGTCATCAATTACGATAAGTTGACTTACGCCGGAAATCTGGAAAATCTGGCGGAGGTCGATAAGGATCCGCGGTACGCGTTCGTGCGCGGCGACATCTGCGATAAGGTTCTGGTGGAAAATACGCTGGCGGCCGAATCGCCGGACGCGATTATACACTTCGCCGCGGAATCGCATGTGGACCGCAGCATTCTTTCGCCTGAGCCTGTAGTCGAGACAAACGTGAAGGGCACCTTCACGCTGCTGGAGGCGGCGCGGCGCGCGAAGATCGGGCGCTTTGTGCATGTCTCGACGGACGAAGTGTATGGCAGCATCGATGAACCGCATGACGCCGACGAGACGTATCCGCTGAAGCCGAGCAGTCCGTATTCGGCGTCAAAGGCAGGGTCCGATCTGTTGGCCCTTTCCTACTTCACGACATTCAAAATGCCGGTGGTGGTGACGCGCGCGTCGAACAATTACGGGCCATATCAGTTTCCGGAAAAACTGATTCCGCTGATGATCTCCAATGCGCTGGAAGACAAGCCGCTACCGATTTACGGCGACGGCATGCAGATCCGCGACTGGCTGTTTGTCGACGATCATTGCCGCGCCATTGCCAGCGTGCTCGAAAAGGGCCGCGCGGGCGAGGTGTACAACATCGGCGGCAGCATGGCGCTACCTAACGTGGAAGTTGTGCATAAGATTCTGGCCGCGACTAACAAGCCGGCAAGCCTGATGAAGACGGTTACGGATCGCCCGGGCCACGACCGCCGCTATGCGTTAACGAGTGAAAAGGTGGAGCGCGAAACGGGCTGGAAACCGCAGATGGAATTCGAAGCGGGCCTGGCTGAGACCGTAGCATTTTATAAGAATAATCGCGGCTGGGTAGAACGCGTACGCAGCGGCGAGTATCAGAAGTTCTACGACCAGAATTACGGGGCTCGATAATTTTCTAGAAATCGTTATATACTGCTCAAAGCCAAGCTGGCTGGGGGCTTTGTATGCGATTTCTTATTCCGCTGTTGTTGATGACCGGTTTATTGAACGGGCAGGAGTTTCGCTCTACCGTTCAAGGGACCATTTTCGATCCAGGCGATTCCGCCGTGCCACGAGTCACTGTGCTGCTGATCAACGCGGCAACAAAAGTGGAACGCACCACGACAAGCGACACTAGCGGTCACTACTCATTCCAATTCCTTCCACCCGGCAAATACACGGTTAAGGCACAATTGCCGGGCTTCAAGACAGAAGTTCTCGATGATGTGATGCTCGCCTTGGGTGACAACCTGCGACTGGACATCAAACTGGCAATCGGGCAAACCAGCGAGACAGTAACCGTGGAAGCAAGCGCGGTAACTCTTGCCAGCGATACCAGCGCGCTGGGGTCCACGGTGCCGCGCGACATCATTGACGATCTGCCACTGAAGGGCCACGGCACCATTCCGATTGCCACGCTCGCGCCAGGCGTGCTCGACACCGGCACGAACTTTCGCGACGACGTACGACCGATCGACCAGACCAACAACTTCCGCTTCACCGCCAACGGCGCGCCAGTGGGCGCAGGCGATGTATCGATCGACGGCGTGTCGAATCTGATTGACGTTGGCCGCGGACAGAACATCAACGGCTACATGCCGTCGCAGGATTCCATTCAGGAATTCAAAGTACAGACGGGCACGCTACCGGCGGAGTTCGGGCGCTCCGGAGGCAGCATCACCAACGTGGTGTTGAAATCGGGCACAAATCAGGCGCATGGTTCGGCTTACGAATACCTGCGCAATGCCGCGCTCGATGCGAATCTGTTTTTCAACAATATCATTGGGCAGAAGCTGCCGGTGTATCAGGTGAATCTGTTCGGGGCGAGCCTGGGTGGGCCGGTGTTTGTGCCAAAGGTTTTCGACGGCCGCAACAAAGCGTTTTTCTTTTTCAATTACGAAGGCACCAGACAGGGGCAGGTCTCGAGCACGCGCCTGAACATGCCCACGGACAAGATGCGCACAGGTGATTTTTCCGAGCGCACGCAGTTGATCTATAATCCATATTCGGTCAGCACGCTGAATGGCACGTCAACCCGCGCGCCGCTGCCAGGCAACATTGTCCCTGCTTCGTTGATGGACCCCGTGGGCAAAGCCCTCTTGCAATATTGGCCCAAGCCGAACGTGCCGGGGACTGCCAACGTCTACACCGGCAACTTCATTGAGACCACCACATTCAAAGGCGAATACGATATGTTCGCCATGAAGTTCGACCAGAACATCAGCGCCAAGCACCAGACGTTTGTGCGCATCAACTGGGTGCCGAGCGCAGTGGTGGGGAATCCATTCAACTTCAACGGCATCGCCAACGGGGCTACGCAATCGTTGCGGCCGAGCAGCGGCGCGGCGTTCAGCGACACTTATATTTTCAGTCCGAAGATAGCTTTCGATTTCCGCGTTGGCGTTGCGCGCGGCTCGAACAACGGCACGTTCATTTCCTCGCAGCAGGGTTTCGATGTGGCCACGCTCGGGTTCTCAAACCAGTTCGCGAAACAGATCGCCGAAGGCCCCGGCTTCCCGCAGTTCACCTTCAGCGACGGCATCACAAATTTGGGAGCGAATACGATCTTCAGCACGTATTGGGGAACCACGTATTCTACGGCAGAGGCGGTGACGATCAGCTCCGGCAAGCATCTGTTCAAGACAGGAGTGGACATCCGCATCACGCAAGGCAACCAGGCAGTCACCGGCGGCAACGGCACGTTTGCCTTCGCCCCGAATCAATCCGGCGGTCCCAGCGCGACGGGTCCTGGCGGCGGTTTCGGATTAGCGTCAATGCTGATGGGCTTCGCCAATTCGGGTTCGGTGAATAACGACACGGCGATTTCGTGGGAGGGCAAATACCTCGGTGCCTACTTCCAGGACGATTTCCGCGTGTCGCAGAAACTCACGCTGAACCTCGGCTTGCGCTATGAGTACGACAGCCCACGCACTGAGCGCTACGACCGCTCCGTGCGCGGCTTCGACTACAAAGCAACTTCGCCGTTGAAGGTTCCGGGCTTGAACCTCACCGGCGGTCTGGTTTACGCAGGCATCAACGGACAGCCGCGCGGATTGATGAATGGCGATCGAAAGAATTTCGCGCCACGCATCGGATTTGCTTATCGCGTCAACACGCGGTTCGTGGTGCGCGGTGGCTATTCGCTGGGCTACATTCCACTGGTGACCGGCATCATCAACACAGGCTATAGCATCACCACGCCAATGGTTGGCAGTTCAGATGGCGGCATCACAGTCACCAACAAGCTCAGCAACCCGTTCCCAACCGGCAAGCTGGCCGCAGTGGGGAACACGCAAGGCCTGGCGACGCTGGTTGGACAGGCGGTGAGCTTTGTGGACCCCTCCGACGTGCATCCGCAATTCCACAACTGGCAGATGAGTTTTCAGCACACGCTGCCGGCACGTGGGTTGTTTGAACTGGCATACGTAGGCAGCCGGGGCGTGCATCTGGCGGCGCCGAATATCAACTTGAACCAGGTTCCGGCGGAGCAGTTTTCGCAGGGCAGCGTATTAACCCAGACCGTACCGAATCCCTTTCTGGGCCTGGTTTCCACCGGCACACTAAGCGGCACCACCGTGCAGCGGGCGCAGTTGCTGCGGCCTTACCCGCAGTTCACTTCCGTGACGCGAAACAGCCCCACGTGGGGCCAAAGCATCTACCATTCGCTACAGGCGCGCTATCAGAAAGCGATGGGACATGGCGTGAGCACGTTGGCGTCGTACACGTTTTCAAAGAACCTCGACAATCTGAATAACCCGCAGAACATCTACAACCGGTCGCAAGAGTGGGCGCCGAGCGGCATCGATTCACCAATGCGGCTTTCCGTGGCGGTGACCTGGCAGATCCCGGTGGGGCGAGGGCGGCAATTTCTCGGGCATAGCAGCAAGCTGATGAACACGGTAGTCGGCGGATGGTCGATGTCATCCGCTTCTGCGTTCCAGGGCGGCAATCCGGTGGTCTTCGGCATTTCGGGCGGAACGTTCTTCAACAATACGACGCGGCCGAATGTGCTGGGCGATCCGCAGGAGGGCGTTGGCGGCGCCATCGTCAACCGCTTGAACCATTACTTCAACACGGCGGCCTTTGCCGTGCCACCGAACTACACACAGGGCAATCTGGCGCCACGCATTGGGACCGTTCGAACGCCGGGAGCGAACAACGTGAGTCTGGTAATGGCAAAGACGTTTTATCTGACGGAGAAGGTGAAACTGGACTTTCGCGCTTCGCAGTATAACTTCCTGAATCACCCGGTGTTTGGAAGCTTGAATTCCACGGTGGGGGCGGTTGGATTTGGGTCGCTGAGCATTCAGGCGAACAACGCGCGGCAGACGGAGTTCCGGGCGCGGATCGTGTTTTAGCAGTGTGTTTGCGGGCTTCACTCATCCAAACAAGCTTTTTAGAAATCCTCCCGCTTTGGGAACGCCCTTGGTTGTTGAATTGGGGGAGACAGAGTAATCTCCTCCTTTGTTGCCCGACATGGTGCATTCGCTGATGCTTCCGGCGGCGGAATCATGGGCGCAGAAGCCATTCAACTGGTTGTCATAAGACTTTGAACGCACAATCGTAGGATTGCCCTTCGTTGCCACCTCGATTCCACTCTTATGATTGCGGAAGAACTCGCAATCTTCGAACCGGCCGACGCCCGAATCCTTTACCAGAAGACCGGATTCCGTCTTGCTGCCATAGGATTTCGAATTCTTTACGGTGGGGTTGCCGCCGTCGATGACGACGATTCCTGCTTCGATACTATCAACGAAATCGCACCTGAGGAACTGCGGGGTAGCTTGCATGTCAACACACAATCCATTGCCATTTCTTGCGAACACACAGTCCTCAAAGGTCCCAGCGCCGGATTTTGAGACAAAAGCCCCATGACCATCCGCAACGTCTTCGAAGTTGCACCCCACGAACGACGGATTGCCGCTATCTGTAATCGTCACGCCG
Source organism: uncultured Acidobacteriia bacterium (assembly GCA_903881085.1). Classification (GTDB taxonomy): domain Bacteria; phylum Acidobacteriota; class Terriglobia; order Bryobacterales; family Bryobacteraceae; genus CAIRSA01. Next base: position 37,975 of record CAIRSA010000245.1, on the reverse strand, counting down.
GATATGACGCTCCCTGAAAATAGGCACCTAGTAAAAGTCCCTCTCGCAGATCCGCCAATTTCAACACCTTCTGCGTTGTTGTTCTTTGCAAAGCATCTAAGGAATGCTGGATTGGCACTTCCTTTAAGGGTAATGCCCACGGAATTCTTGTTAAACGAACAATTTTCATATTGGCCTTGGGCATCATCCTTCAAGGCAAGCCCAGACGCGCAGCGTGTCATGGAACACTGCAGGAAGACCGGAGCGGCCTTTCCAGAAACCAGAACTCCAACTCCGTCATAGATGCCACCAGTTCCATCGGAGACATCGCCACGGCTCTCTGCGAAATCGGCCTGGAATTGGCAGTCCTCGAATTTCGCCGCTCCGGTTGGCACCACTACGGCCGCGCCATTCACAGGTTTGCTACCTCCGGTTGCGCTCCTGCGGAAGCTGAACCCCTTTACACCTCCACCAGCCGTCGCAATTTTCAATGCGGTGGCCGATCCGCCATCGATGACCACTTTGCCCTCCGGGCCTTGCGCGACGAGAAAAACATCCTTGGTCAGGTTGACGGATTCCTTGTAGACGCCGGGCTTGACGTAAATGGTTGCGCCGCTTGTTGCGGATTGAATGGCCTGGTTAATCAGTTTATAATCGCCACTACCGTCGCCGGCTACTGTGATTGCTTTACTGGTTTTGTCGATGGGGAGCTTGTCTACCTGGTTGCCTTCAGCAGTTCGCTTGCCGACGGGGAGCTTGATATCGGGCGGACTCTGCGTGGTTTTGCGTGGCGCCTTGCCGCCAGGCGCAACCAGCTTCTTGGGAGTCGGGTTCCCGGACTTAACAGCTTTTCCCTTTATGGGAGCTTCGGGCTGCGGCAGCACTGTTATAACAGCATAGACAGCTCCAGCCGGAGCTCCGCCAAGGCCGGCGTTGCCGGGAACAGGAATGGTCACGCGTTCGCCATCTTGCACCCCTGCTGGATAATCGACCTGATAGGGGGTTGAGCTCTGAACCAGCCCGGTACCTCCACATTGAGCGCAATCGCTGGGAGCCTTTCCCTTGCACGACGGGCAGAGTTCGGAGCGATTTACGAGCAGGGATTTGTTGACACCATTCGTCGCCTCCAGAAATTCCAACTGCACGGGTAACGCGATCTCCTTGCCAGGTTGCGGCGCAATTGCCGGCTTGGGAGTTACCGCGCGCGCCGACCTTGTGTCTGGCTTTGAGGCTGCCTTGGGCTGCGCCCCGGCAGCTTCGGCTTCCACCTTAAGGCAGTAAATCCCGGTGCTGCCTTCACACTTGCCATACTGCGGGTCCTGGCCATAATCAGAGCGAGACATCTGGCGCTGTACGTACCAGGCCAGGTGTTCGCTCGAAATCAAGGAGCCGCCATCCTCGGCCGCGCCGCCACGCAATCCTTCCAGCAAGTGATAGGTGAATGCCCCATGTGAAAACGCGTCAAGTTCACGCGCCGCTTGATTAGCAGTGCCGGCGACAAAATATTCCGTAGTTGGGTTGCTGGTCCATCGCTGCAGCAAAGCCGGAGTCGCCTGCTGTGCCGGAGCTACATTGCGGGAAGTGTTGACGAAGCCGCTGAAGCAGGCATCGAGGATTAACAACTTGTGCTTGGCGTTGAACCCATCCACTGTCCTGAGCAGAATGTTCATCTCTAGTGCTTCCTGGGGCTTGCGCTGTTGCGTGCCGCCATGGACCCAGGCCTCATCCAGTTGCGAGCCCGGAGTGAGCAAATACCCGGAGCGCTTGCCGTGCAGCTCAACCGTCATACCGTGGCCGGCAATGTAAAACAGAAAGCGGTCGTCCACAGTACACTTGCGGTCTATCTCATCCAGCAGATGGTGAAGGTCCGTGGGAGTAAATGGACCGTGGCTGGCCAAAACGAGCCGGATGTTTTCCTTGGGGAATCCAAGCTCGGGCAAAAGAGAGGCCATGGCGGTGGCGTCATTTTCGGCAAAACGCAGTTTGGGAATCTTCTCGTCTTCGTATTTATTGAAGCCAATGACCAGCGCCCATGAATTCGTGTAAAAGGGGGGATTGGGGAGTTCCTCCTTTTTCAGACTGCGTAAGCCTCGATCCGTTTTCATGGTGTGAAGATTTTAGCACACGTTCGATTAGGGTTGCTGTTGGAGTCCTGCTGAGCGCTACACGGTAAATCGGGGCGGTTCGGATCGCTCAGCATTCAGGCGAACAACGCACGGCAGAGGGAGTTCCGGGCGCGGATCGTGTTCTAAGCGACAAATCCACCATGTCGCAGCAAAGTAGAAATGTCCCCTTTCGGCAATTTGGCATCGGTTGCATGGAACGTGCTCGTCACCAAGCGGGTGACTCGCATTGCGGGCAGTCTCGCGTGGGGCATTTCCGCAGGATTTACGGGCAACAGCTTTTTTAGGGTCAAGGCTGTCCTTCGGCGCGCACAAAGACGGCGCGCGGCCTTGACCGAACCTTGCCGCAAGCCGAACCCCAACCCACCTGATAAGAGGGAATGAGAGCATCTGCAATCGCAGCGAGGGGACATTTCTACTTTGCGGCGACAAGCGACAAATCCATCCTGGACAAGACAAAGAGATCCTGATATCCTGAATTGGCTGTGCTAACAGCCATGGAGAGAATATGATGAGGAAAGTAATTTCATTGATGGCGAAGGCTTTGTTGTGTTGCGCAACTCTCACTGTGCTATCAGCGGGAACGATCTACACGGGCGGCGCAAGCGATGGCTATGCCGGACGAGACTGGTATTCCAATCCAAACTTCTATTGGGTAGACACGTCCAGCCCTACGATTAGCGTTTATCACGACGGCTCCAATCGAACCTCCTATAGAGGCGTAGTGATCTTCAACATCTCAAGCCTCTTTGGCACAACCGTGCCGGTGACGGAGACAACCTTCAATTTTTATTCATTCGGCTTCTCCGGGGTTACACTACAATACGCGAATGCCGGCGGGCCTGATGTAACTACCGGTTACGCGCAAGCCGGAGGCGCCAACATCGCCGGTTTGTCGATGGGCGAGGGTTGGCAGGCCTTTGATGTAGCCAGCAACTTGCAGAGCAGCATCAATAGCAATAATCAATACGTCAGCTTCATTTTCAATGCCACGGTCAACTACGGTGGCGGCTCACTGGCAGCCTCGGAGGATCCATTGGGCAGAGGTGCTTACCTGCAGGTCGGCGCACCCGTCGTTCAAGGGGGGGATGTGAACACACCTGAGCCGGAAACGATGTGGCTGGCGATAATTGGGCTTGGATTTTTAGCAGCCACCCGATTCAAAAGCGTTTGGTGGTAAACGGATAGGGGGGAGATAGATATATACTGACCTTCAGTCAGGAGGTCAACGTGAGACTACTATTTACAGGTATATTCCTGTTTTCCCTTCTTCTTTCCGCGCAGGAAAATAGAAGCACTTTAAGCGGCAGCGTCACCGATATTTCCGGGGCAGCCGTAGTGAAGGCGAAAGTAACCGCACGTGAAATGCACACGGGCGTAAAAACCATTGCCTTTTCGGAATCATCCGGCGCATACACACTGCCCTTTCTTGCCATCGGCGACTATGAAGTTACAGCCGAGGCCGCCGGCTTCAAGAAATTTGTGCAACAAGGCATTACGCTCAGCGCAGGGGCGCATCCGGTGATTGACGTCCGGCTGCAAGTGGGCGCGGTGACTGAATCGGTTGAAGTGGTCTCGGATGCTCCGATTCTGGAGACGGCAAATCCGACAGTGGGCCAGGTGATCACCGGCGAGGAGATCGAGAACTTTCCAGTCAACGGCCGTACGCCCATGATGCTGGCCAATCTGGCGCTGGGCGTCATCTCAACGTTTGAGCCCGGCCCGGTGCGGCCGTTCGATAACGGCGCACCCAATTCCATCAGTATCGGCGGTGCGCCCGCCGCGCGCAATGAAGTGCTGCTGAACGGTGCACCGAACGCCGGCTTCAGCAACCAGATGGCTTACAGCCCGCCCCAGGATTCAGTGACCGAAGTGCGCACGAACACCTTTCAGATGGACGCATCGTACGGCCACACCATGGGCGGCACTGTGAATCTGATCACCAAGAGCGGCGGCAATGCGGTTCACGGCGTGGCGTATCTGTTCAACCAGACTTCGGTGCTGGATGCGAACTCGTTCTACAACAATCGCGCCGGAGTAACGCGGCCTTCGTATCATCAAAACCAGTACGGCATCAATGGTGGCGGGCCCATCTTTATCCCCAAAGTCTTCGACGGCCGGAACAAAGTGTTTTGGTATTTCGCGTGGGAAGGCATGCGCGATTCCGATCCGGCGACTTCGCCGCTCGAGACCGGCAATCCGGAAAACTTCACCAGCGTTCCAACGGCTGCGCAGCGGCAGGGCGATTTTTCGGCGCTGCTGAACGTGAACAAACTAAATCCGGCGGACAAGAACAACTACACCATCTACGATCCGTCAACCGGAGTGCAGTCCGGCACGCTGGTTTCGCGCACGCCATTTCCCGGCAACGTGATTCCGCAGAACCGGCTCAATCCGATTGCGCTAAAGTATCTGCCGTACTTCCCAGCCCCCAACACCGCGGGCCAGGCCAACGGGCTGCAGAACTTCATCACCAACGCCATCGACAGCGATGGATACGACAATGAATTAGGGCGCCTGGACTTGAACTTGAGCGCGCGCCATCGCGTGTCATTCGATGTGCGGCACAACTTCCGCAACCAAAACAAGAACAACTTCTTTGGCAACGCGGCAACCGGAAACTATCTGTACCGCATGAATCAGGGCGTGGGGCTGGACTATGTGGCGACGATCACGCCGACCCTGTTTTTCGAAGCACGCACAAACTGGACGCGCTACGAAGAGCACCACTTTACACCGGCCGATGGCATTGACCCTTCCACCTTGGGTTTTCCTTCCTACATCAGCAAGACCGCTCCGTGGCGCATGCTGCCCTACATGGTTTTCAACAGCACCAGCGTCTCTGCCGGTGCGCGCGCGGGTTTTGAACCGCTCGGCTATAACGGCGATGGCACTAACTATTCCGACAGCTATCAGATTTTTACCAATGTCGTGAAGATCAAGGGGAATCAGACCATCAAAGCAGGCGTCGATGGGCGCATGTACCAGTGGAGTGCCTACACCTTCGGCAATCCATCGGGCACATATACGTTCAATTCCAACTGGACCAATAATCCGTCGGTCAGCAACACCAGCGTTTTCGGCCAGGAAATGGCAGCGTTTTTGCTCGGCCTGCCCTCCAGCGGCAGTCTCGACTTGAATTCGCAAAGCACGGTGCGCAGCAAGTACATGGCGCTGTTTGTGAATGACGACTGGCGCATACGGCCTGATTTGACGTTGAATCTGGGCTTGCGCTGGGACCGCGATCTGCCGGAATCGGAGCGCTTCAACCGCACCATCAACGGCTTTGACCAGACCTCGGCGAACTCCATTTCCGCGGCGGCTGCGACAGCTTACGCCGCAGCACCGAACGCGCTGCTTCCGGCCAGCCAGTTCAAAGCCCTAGGCGGACCGACCTATGCCACGGCGTCCAATCGCAGCGTCTATCAGACCAAAAACGGCATAATCAGCCCGCGAATCGGTTTTGCCTGGGTTCCAAAAGCGCTGGGGACGAAGACGGTTTTGCGCGGCGGATTCGGCATCCTGGTCGACCCGATCCAACTGCCGGCGCCCAATCAACCGGGCTTCAGCCAGCAGACGGCGATGACGGTCACCAACAACAACTATCTGACTCCTGCGGGAACATTGAACGATCCGTTCCCCACTGGCTTTGTGCTGCCGGTGGGCGCCTCGCGCGGTTTAAGCACCAATCTTGGCCAACAGATCAGCCTCTTCAACCCGAATGTGCGCAATCCCTACACGCTGCGCTGGCAGTTCAGTGTGCAGCGCCAGTTGCCGTTCAATATGGTGCTTGAGGTTGCTTACATCGGCAGCCACGCCATGCACCTGCCAGTGACGACGCAGTTGGACTTTATTCCGCGGCAGTATTTGAGCACGTCGCTTTCGCGCGATACGGCGGCGAACAATCTGTTGAGTGGCGCAGTGACCAATCCGTTCAAAGGACTGCTGCCCAACGCCGGCACGCTGAACGGCGCGACAGTCGCGTTGCGGCAACTGTTGATTCCCTATCCGCAGTACCCGGTCCCCGGCACGCCTTCGTCTACTAGCAACGGCATCGTGGAAAGCTATAACAACGCCGGCTCCTCGTACTTTCAAAGCCTGAACGTGCGGTTACAGAAGCGCTTCACCAACAACCTTACGCTGATGAACAACTTCATCTGGAACAAGCTGATTGACCGGCTGGCGTATCTGAACGATTCCGATCAACAGCCGGAAAAGCGGTTGTCGAGCGACTCCCGTCCTCTGCGCAACGTGCTTGCTTCCACCTACGAATTACCCATCGGACGTGGCCGCAAGGTCGACCTGCAGAATCGCGTGGTCGATTTTCTGGTTGGCGGTTGGGGCGTGAGCGGCATTCTCACACTGCAATCAGGACCGGCGCTGACGTGGGGAAATTATATCTACTACGGCGGACCGCTGAACCTCACACCGCATCAGCCGGATGGGTTGGCGTTCAACACGGCGCAGTTCAACACCACCACGGCACAGCAGTTGGTGGATAACATCCGCACGCTCGACAACCAGTTCAACAACCTTCGCCGCGACATGGTGAAACAGGTGGACGCCACGTTCAGCAAGAGCTTCAAGTTCGCCGAAAAGCGCTACTTCCAGTTCCGCTTTGAGGCGTTCAATCTGACCAACCGGGTGACGTTCGGCGGGCCGCAGACGGCGCCGACCAATTCGGCGTTTGGGACCATCAGCAGCCAGGCCAATACGCCGCGGCGAATCGAATCGGGGTTGCGGTTGGTGTGGTGAGCGGGAATAGTGGATTGCGAAGCAGGCCGGTCTGAGCACCGGCCTGCGGAACTTCGCTGCCGCGCCAGGCAGCTCTAATGAGACAGAGACTTAGAGGATCCAAGTTTCGGAACACCCGTTGTCGTCCCTCCTGCTGCTACAGAAAAGTCCGCCGATTTGTTCCCTGAAAACATGCACTCGCTGACCCTTCCGGCAGCCATATCCTCCGCAAGAATCCCACACGAAGCATTTTGCGTGGAACGTGAGCGAAGGATAGATGGATCGGATTTCGGCTTCAAATATATTCCATTGCCACGGTTTCCCTGGAACAAGCAACCATCAAAAGTGCCGCGGCCGGAGCTTCCAACGAGCAAGCCGTTTCCCGTTTCCGACAGGGATCAACAGGTTGCAAGCAAATCTCGCTACTCTGTAGCGGTTTCGGTTCCGCCGGCCAGGTTGGGACAGTAGAGCCGAATTGCCAGGCTTCAAGTCGGAAGTGTTGAGGACAGCGGCTTAACCGGGGGTCTTCATGATGCAGCAGGCGCTTGGCTGCGCCGGCAACGTACGTTTCCATTCGTGAATCTTGCCTAGCATGCTCGCGGCCTGCGCGGCGCGTTCCACCGCAAGGTTGTTCTTCTGGCTCCGGTCCGCAATCAGGTCGTATAGCTCCGTGCGGGTTCCGGCTTCGTTTGCCACCAGGCCAAATGCGCCTTCGCGCACACCGAACGTGGGCCAGTTGTCTCCGCCGTGATTGCCGCGCCATTCCCAGAAAATCGGCTTATTTCGCTCGAAGGGCTGACCCTTCAGAGCCGGCAGGATATTTTCGCCATCGGGTCGGTAGCCGTTGGGCAAGGCGCATCCCGCCGCGGCGCATAACGACGGCAACATGTCGACGGCGGACAACGGGATTGTCCTGTCCACCCGCCCCGCGGGCACAGTTCCAGGCCAGCGGACTAGAAATGGCGTACAAACACCGCCCATCAGCAGACTGCGTTTGCGTCCTTTCAAACCACCAGTGGAACCGACGCTGTAATAGGTGCCGGCCTTCGGGTCGCGCGACGAAGTCTCCGGTCCGTTATCGCTTGTGAAAATCACCAGCGTGTCCTGGTCCAGCTTCCACTCCTTGAGCGCATCCAGAACACGGCCAACTTCACGGTCCGCGCGGGTCACCGCGGCGTAATAGGTCTGCTGTGGTTCCTGAACATCCGTGTAAGGTTGCCGGTCTTCAGGAGTGGCTCCGACAGGGACGTGGGTTTCATGGATCCAGAGATTGATGAAAAATGGCGTGGTCCCGGCGCTCTTGATGAACCGGATCGCAGCCGAAACAACCGCGGTGGTGCCGAATGCCGCAAACTGCTCCGCGTGATCACCGGGCTCCGTGATGTCGCCAACGGCGCACGGGCAGGGGCCATTCCACAGTAGCGACTCGTCGTAGCCGTACGAACGCGGAGGCGGTGCCGCGGGAATTGCGTCCAGGTTGGTGAGGTGCCACTTGCCGAAGTGTCCGGTGCGGTAGCCGGCCTGTTTCAAAATACGAGGCAGCGTGGGCGCTCTCGGATCGAGCCAGTCAGGCATCCCGCGCTCGGCATTCTGCTGGTGCGTGGCAAAATGCTGGTGAATCGAATAGCGCGCCGGAAAGTGGCCTGTCATAATAGCCGCGCGGCTGGGCGAGCACACCGGACTGGCAACCGTGAACTGATGGAAATCCATGCCTTCCGCCGCCATCCGGTCCAGCACCGGCGTTTTGACGAGAGGATGCCCATGGCAACCGAGATCGCCCCAGCCAAGATCGTCGGCAAGGATAAAGACGATATTCGGACGGCGCGCAGCCGCAAAAGCAACGGAAGCCGCCGAGGCAAGAAAGGCTCTCCGAGAGGTCGTCATCGCAGCGGAACCAGCGTCATCGATGCGATGCGCACTCCTTTGCCGGCGGACCCTGTCGGCCCGATCACGATTTTGTGCAAGCCGCTCGCAGACAGAGCGATCGTCCCCACGCTGACGGTGCGGAAACGCGGCAAAGCGCCTGCAAAAGCCGCGCGTTTGTCGCGTTCGCCGGTATCGATCACTGGAAAGGTGATGCGCTTACCGTCCACCGACATTTGCCATTCTGAGTAATCATCCGCTGCCGACGCCGTATATTCCAAATCAACCCTGAAGGCCGCCGGCTCAAGCGTCTTGAACTCCCAGGCCGCGGAACTGCCTCCGCCTGCCCAGCCGGAAAGGCAGTCTTCGTGTTTCCACTCGCCGAATTTTTCCATCCAGCGCACCTGCTTCAGCTGGCACGAGGTCAACTTTGCCAGACCCGTATCGAGCCGATTTTTGTGCGCCGCAAGCACAGTAAGATCGCGGGTCGCCTTCGCTTCTCCGGCCAGTTCCAACTCCACCACCGGAATCAACCCGGCAGGTTGCGCCGCGGCAAGCTGCACCATCACGCCACCGGGAATGGCTTTGACCGGCACGTTAACGCCGCCGGAACGCGCGCGCAAGACTTTCGATTGGAGTCCCGGAACAATCAAGCGCCCACCGCGCGGCCAGTCGAAGACATGCAGAAAAAGGGTGTTGCCGCGCGTGGTGCATTCTCCCCACGGCAACGGTCCAAACGGCGTAGCGCCGGAGCCATGAATCGCCTGCTCATGCTGCTTTACCCACTGCCCCACTTCGCTCAACATCCGCAGCGAGGCATCCGGAATTCTGCCTTTTCCATCCGGGCCGATGTTCAACATATAGACGCCGCCTTTGCTAACCACCCGCACCAGGCGTTCGGCGATTTCCCGCGCGCTCTTGAAGTTTGTGTCGTTCGTGGCGTACCCCCACGAATCGTTGTGGGTGTCAACGGATTCCCAGAGTCCGGCACGCGGAAGCCGCGGAATCTCCATATCGCCCAAGGTGTCGTAGTCGCCCAGGCCGTTACCGATGCGGCTATTGACCAGCGCCCGTGGCTGGGCCTTGTGAACCATCTCCACCAGATCGCGCGATTGCGGCAGCGTAATTGGGCCGGGAGTATCGAACCAGATGGTTGCAATGGGGCCGTAGTTCGATGTCAGTTCCTTGATTTGCGGGATGGCTTTTTCGTGCAGGTATCGCGGAAAGTCGCCCGGAGTCTTGAACTCCCAAGTGTTGCCTACGGCGTCGCGCTCGTGCCAGTCCTGCGTTTGCGAATAATAGAAACCAAACCGCAGTCCTTCGGCCTTGCATGCCTCAGCCAGTTCTTTCAGCGCATCGCGGTGGAACGGGGTAGCATCTACAATGTTGTAGCGGCTGGCCGCCGAGGCGAACATGGCGAAGCCTTCGTGATGTTTGGCGGTAATGGTAATGTCCCGCATGCCCGCGGCCTTGGCGGCGCGCACCCATTCCCGCGCGTTGAACTGGCTTGGATTGAATTGTGCGGCAACGCCCTCATACTCGCTGACAGGGATGCCGGCGCGGCGCATGATCCACTCCGAAATACCGTAATACGTCTTTCCTTTCCACGCTCCGCCCAACTCAGAGAACAAGCCCCAGTGAATGAACATGGCGAAGCGCGAATCTTTCATCCAGGCGCCACGGGTTGTGGCAGCCGATTTTACGCCCTCTCCCCACATCTTGTCAGACGTTCCGTCTAATTTCGGCGGAGGCTGTTGCGCCACTGCCGCCAACGCCACGGCCACTAGTAAGTACCTCATGCCTTCACGCGCTCCACGTAGACGAAATACGCTCCGCGCTCCGTACCGTCCTGCCCATAGAACCAGGTTTGCAACTCGGCCGGACCGCGCGGAAGCTTTACAGTAAATGTGGCGGCTTTGTCATCGCTCGCAACGGCGAGTTGCTCTTCCAGGCCGGCAATGCGCAGCTTCGCCTTCACTGCGGAGATCGCTTTTCCGGGCGTCTTTTCGCGGTTCGGTTTCGCATCGCGATAGGGAGCGTTGATCGGCAGATCGACTTCACGCGGCCACCGCCGTAATTCGACACGATATGTGCCGGCCTTTTCCACTTCGACGGCCCAGAATCCGTTCGCCGCCGGTCCCTGGCGGATCCGCATTTGATTCCACGTGGCATCGGCCGCACCTTCGCCGTGCCAGTCATGGCATGTCAGGCGCGAGGGATTGTCCTTGTCGTTGCCGAGGACGATGCGCACGTAAACGTTGTGGAGTTCCGAGGCGATCTTCCACCAGTTGTCGTAATCCTGGGTCAGTTGTTTCACTACCTTTGGATTCTTCGCGGCGACGTTCTCTTTCTGGCCTGGGTCCTTCACAATGTCGTAAAGCTCCAAAGCCTCAGGTTTTCCATCGGGGCTCGGATTGACCAACCGCCATTGCGATGTCATCGCCGCCGTCTGCCGCCACTTCACGATGTTTTCCACGCGCTGCGAATCGACGACGATGGTTCGTTCCGGCCAGCGCGCATTTTTGTCATAGATCAGCGGGCGCAACGATTTTCCGTGCAACGGCTTGCCGCCAGGACGTTTTAGCCCGCACAGGTCCATCAGCGTTGGCAGTACATCGATGTGCGCGGTCAAGGCGCCGATGTCGCGGCCGCCCTCAATACCGCCTCCAGGCCAGGAGGCAAAAAACGGCACTCGATGGCCACCCTCATAAGGGCTTCCCTTGGCAGCGCGCATCCCCGCATTGAACACCTGCGCGCCGCTGGAGGTGCCGTTGTCTGTCATGAAAACCAGCAGAGTGTCCTTTTCCAGATTGCTGTCGCGCAGAAACTTTACCAGACGTCCCAGGTTGTCGTCAATGTTGGTGATCATTCCGTAGAAGCCCGGGTCGCGCAGGCCGTTCACGCCTTCGTACTTGGCCGTGTAGGAATCTGGCGCCCACATGGGACCGTGCGGCGCATTGGTCGCCAGGTAGCAGAAGAAACGCTTTCCGCCGCGGTGCGCCGCATCCATGAACTGAACCGCCTTGTCAAACCAGACGTCGGTGCAAAAGCCTTTCACCGCTTCCGGCTTACCGTTATGAAAGTACGAGCCATCCTGGTAGTCGTTGCCGAAATAGTCGGGCGTCTGCCACACACCTCCGCCGCCGCAGACCAGCGACTCATCGAACCCCCGGTCCATGGGCCGGCACGGATAGTTGTCGCCCAGGTGCCACTTGCCGAAAATGCCGGTGCGGTAGCCGGCGGCGCGGAAGCAATCGGCCATCGTTACCTCGCCATGAGCCAGCAGGCTGCGTCCGCCAATGGTATGCCATGCGCCTACGGCGTTGGTGTACCGGCCGGTCATCAGCGCAGAGCGCGTTGGCGCGCAGGTGGGGCTGACATGGAAGTTGGTGAAGCGCACTGAGCGTGCGTGCAGCGCGTCCATGTTCGGCGTCTTGATAACCGGATTGCCGTGGCATGCGAGATCGCCATAGCCTTGATCGTCCGTCAGAACAAAGACCACATTGGGCGGGGCTACTTGCGCGCCTTGCATCAGCGGCGCAACGAATGCGCATGCGCCGCTCAAAAAAGTTCTTCGATCGATTTGCATTGCTCTCCTAATAATTCAACCGCAACGCGATCTGAATTCGCCGTGCCGGCGCAGCCGCGGTAGCCTGCCCAAAAAGAGCGTTGGACTGCTTGCCCGCCCCATCGAACGATGCGCTCGTGTTCCAGGCCGTGAACTGCGTGTGGTTGAAGGCGTTGTAGAATTCTCCGCGCAACTGAAGCTTTACTTTTTCGCCCACCAGCTTGAAGTTCTTGAACATCGACATATCCCAGTTGTTCAGCCCAGGCCCGCGAATCACGTCCTTGGGCGCATTGCCAAACGTGCCCACCTTGGGCGGGGCGAACGCATCGGTATTGAAATTGCGGTTGAAGGTGCGCTGATCCTTTGGCAGAATCGGATTCTGCACCATCACGACGCGCGCGCTTTCCGTGGGCGACCCCGTGATATCCACCGCGTTCACAAAACCCAGCCCGATGCCTAGAGGAGTGCCGCTTTGCATCGTCACCACGCCCGTTACCTGCCAGCCATCGAAGACTCCTTTCACGATCGCGTGATTGTAGATTCGTCCCAGGTTCGGCACGTCGTAGGTGAAGCTCGCCTTCACGATGTGAGTGCGGTCATATCCGGCCTTGCCATAATCCCATACGCGCGGATCGACCACCGTGCTGAGCAGTCCCGTATTCACATCGGTATAATCCATGGCCTTCGACCACGTCCAGGCCAAACCATACTGAGCCCGCTTCGCGAAACGGCGATTCACTGAGGTCTGCAGCGAGTGATATGTCGAATTGCCGCCGTATTGGTAATAGCTGATGTTGTTGTAACCCAGGTAGGGCCGAAGGAACGTCGCCGCGTAGGGTTTGCCAGGCGTGGTCGGATCCTGGTTTTGCGGCAGGAAGTTCGCCCCTGCCGGAACAGCATTGAGATTCGTACCTTGCTGCAAGTGCCGCCCCAGCGCCCCCACATACGAAACATCCACCACGGTTCCGAAACCAACGTTGCGCTGAATGCCGAAACTGATGTTCAGCGTGCGTGCGACGGGCCAATTGCGATCGAACCCAGTGGTCGCCGAAGGGAAGTTCGCACCCTTGGAGCTTAAGAGCGTATCGATGGTTCCGTAATAGATAATCGGATTTAATTGGATGGGAGGATTCAGATAGGTGTTGAACTGCCGGATGCCCATCTCGCGCATCTCGTAAAAGATCCCGAAGCCGCCGCGGATTGCCGTTTTTCCGTCCCCGAACGGATCGTAAGCGAAACCAATTCGCGGCGCGGTCTTGAGTCCGGGCGAGTCGCGCAGAGACGGCGGGTAGGAAGTGTCGGTAGCCGCATAGACCGTGCCATTCGTGGGATTGCCAGAGCCATCGGCGATTCCGCCAATGAAAATGGCCGGCAGCGTGGCGCCAGTGATCGGATTGCGTCCCACGCGTTGGGCGCCCGTGCCCACCGGTTGGATCAGCTTAATGGTCTGCGCCGGGTTCCACATCGAAGGCACGAAACCAGCCACCGAGCGATCCTTGTTGATGTACGGCTGAGCGAGTCCAAACCTTACTCCCAAGTCCAGCGTGAGCCGCTTGGTTACCTTCCAAGTGTCCTGCACATACCATTCTCCAAGCGTGGAACGGGCACGCACCGAAGGACGCGAAGTGGATTCCGTATAGGAACTGTACACGCCCAGCATGGCGTTGGAAAACGGATCGTTCGAGTCGATCGGATTGTTCACGTCGCGATTGAAGGCGTAAGTGCCCGCGAAATTTCCATTCGCGCCCTTGTTGTCCAGGGCTCGCTCCACCCAAAGCCCGGCTTTTAGCGCGTGCGTCCGCAGTGTTCTGGAGAGCGCCGCGTTCCAGGTCCATAGCCGGCCCATGCCGGTGATGGGGAATCGCCCGTCATAAGTGATGGATGGAGCGTTGGTTCTGCCTGTGTAAGTCGCTTGCGGCATCAGGCTGAGCGGGTTGTATTGCGGATAGAGTTGCGGGATGTTGACTCCGGTCTTGGCACGGCTCACCCGGTCGGCGTACTGCGGGTCAAGAGGGTCGGCTTCTATGGCGTGCATATAGCCGGAGGAAACTTCCAGTACGGTCGACGGACTGAGCAGGAACGTACCATTCAGCGTGCCGGAGAGATTCGCATCCTGGTACTTCGCCGGTAGCCAACCCCAAGCGGAACTACCTGCGGAAACCGCCGCGCCTCTGGCCTCCTCCCACCAGTCGTTGAACCGCGCATACCAGAAAATCTTCGGCGTGATGTTGTAATCCACGCGCACAATCTCATTGTATTTGGGAATATCCAGGCTCTCCTGATATTGGAAGTTGTAGTTATTCTGCGCGATCGCGGTATTGAAATAGTTGGGAGTGGGCAGCAGTTTGAGAAAGCCCTGGCCCTGCGGATTGATGCGGCTTGCGGGGATGATGTTGCCGGGAAAGGGCTTCGCCGTGGCCGGATCGTTGATCGTAATCAGCGCGCCGTTCACGTTGCGGGAATTACTGAAGTCGCCAGTGCGCTCGGCAATGGTGGGCATGGTCAGGTTCTGAATATTCTGCGGACGCTGCTCCTTCAGGATCTCCTCGTTGAAGAAGAAGAACAGCTTGTTCTTGGCCAGCTTGCCGGGAATGTAGATCGGGCCGCCAATGTTGCCGCCCGCCGTAATGTAGCGGTAGCGCGGCACGGCGACGTTTTGGCGGTTGTTGAAGAAGTTGTTGGCGTTCAGGTCTTCGTTGCGCTGGTACCAGAACGCCACGCCGTGGAATTGGGTGGTTCCCTGTTTGGTCACCGCCTGGATGCTTGCGCCCGGCTTGCGGCCAAACTCCGCTTGAAAGTTGCTCACCAGCACCTTCACCTGTTGCACCGAGTCCATACTCACGAAGTCGACAGCTCCCGTGGCGGCGCCCAGATCGTTGGAGGGCAGGCCGTCAATCATGATGTTGTTGCCCGTCTGCCGGCCGCCTTGCACGTTCATCGTGATTCCAGCGGAGAAGCCTGTCGAATCCTGGCTGATGCCAGTGGCCACACCGGGCATCAACGATGCCAATACCGAAAAATTCCGGTTCACCACCGCGAGATCGGCAATCTGCTCGCTCGTCACTATGCCTGACCGCTCAGAGCTCTCGGTCTGCACCGAGGCGCCTTGCGCACTCACCGTCATGGTCTCGGTTACCTGTCCCAACTCCAGGCGCAACGTGCCCAGTGAGATGCGCTCGTTAGGCGGCAGCGGGATATTGTCCCTTACCAGACGCTTAAATCCGCTGAGGCCGATATCCACCGTGTAGGTAGCTGGCGGGACGGCGGTAAAGAGGAACTCTCCTTGCGCGTTGCTGCGAATCTGGCGCTCAGTGCCAGTGCCAGGATCACTCAGTTTCACATTGGCGCCTGAAACGGCGCTGCCTGATTGATCCACGACTGTGCCGCCGATGGATCCTGAAACCTGCTGCGCAAGAGCGGGATTCATTAGCCCGCCCATCGCAGCGAAACAGACGAATGGGATCGTTCTCAACTTCAATTCCACAAACATCATTCGACCTCCAGGCAGACACTGCCTCGTAATTCATATCGATAATACTTTATCATTAAAGTTAAAGCAAGCACTATGAAAACCGGCCACCCTGTCCGCTTGAAAGACATCGCTGAAGAACTTGGCTTGAGCGTAATGGCAGTGTCGAAAGCCTTGCGTAGCCATACCGATATTGGCGAGGAGACCCGGCGCCGCGTCCAGGCAAGAGCCGCCGAACTCAAGTACCGCCCGAATCTGCTTCCGCGGCAAATGCTCACCGGCCGTACGCGCACGATTGGCATGATTGTGCCGACGCTGGAATCGACCTATTTTGCCCAAGTGGCGCACGGAGTCACTACGTATCTGCGCTCGAATGGATATAATCTGTTCCTCTGTAACTCCGAGGCTTCGGCGGAAGAGGAAAAGAATCATGTCGAATCTCTGCTCGCCCATCAGGTAGACGGCTTCGTACTGTGTCCCGCCGGGCCACTCCGCAGCAGGAACGAATTGGCGTATCTGCTCGATTCCGGCGTGCCGTGCGTGCTTGCGGCTAGAGGCCGGCCGCCATTTGAAGCGAATTTTGCGGGCAGCGACAGTGTTGCCATTGGGCGTGCCGCGACGGAACATCTGCTCGCCTGCGGTTGCCGCCGTATCGCTCACATCCGAGGTCCCGCGGTCGTTGGCGCAGAGCAGCGAATGGAAGGGTATCGTCAGGCGCTGCGCAACCGGGGCCATCGCTCGCCTTCGGCATCGATCGCAGGCGATTCCGATGGTATCGAAGCGGGCTATCGCGCAATGAGGCTGCTGCTGAGTCGCACCCCACGGCCCGACGGCGTATTTTGTTACACCGATCTGACCGCTGGCGGGGCGATGAAAGCCCTTCTTGAAGCGGGCCTTCGAGTGCCTCAGGACGTAGCCATCGTAGGCGTCGGCAATCTTGTCTTTTCCGATATTCTGCGGACTCCTCTGACCACCATCGAGCAGGATCCGGTCCGCATTGGCATTGAAGCCGCAACCACTGTACTAAATCTCGCAGGCGCAAAGCCGAAGCGCGAACTCGTGGAATGCCTGGTGCCGTTCCAGCTTATCGAGCGCGAATCGTCGAGGGTGTCTTCCCCGCGCTGATTCAGGCGTCGAACAAGTCTCAAATATTGAATCGGGGTTGCGACTAGTCTGGTAATAATCGGACCTGAGAAAAATCCTTGTTTGGCTGAGAATTATTTCGGGGCGGTCGCACTATCGATTTGAAGCTTGCCATGCCCGAAATCGTCACCAGACAGTTCGGCCCGCTGGAATACACCGAGGAGAGCGTTTTGCATTTCCCCGGCGGCATTCCAGCGTTTGAGGATCACACACGATTTCTGCTGATTGAGCAGGATTCGTATGCTCCATTCCTGTTCCTGCAGAGTGTGGTGGATGGGCACCTGTCGTTCCTGGTGCTGCCGGTGAACCGGATCGACCCGGCCTACCAACTGCAACTGGAGGCAGAAGAGATGGAAACGCTGCAAATCGATGATCCTTCCTCTCCGCTGGTTACGTTGGCAGTGGTAACGCTGATCGCAGGCGGGACACCTTCGGCCAATCTTGTCGCGCCGATTCTCATCAACATGACCAATCAAGTTGGCCTGCAGTGCATCCAGTCCGCCTCGAATTATTCGCATCAAACGCCTTTGGCGCTGAGGGAGGAAGGATGCTAGTCATTCGTAGGCGTGTTGGCGAGTCAATTATGATCGGCAATGATGTAGAGATTCAGATTACCGACATTTCGGCGAACCGGGTGAAGATCGGCATCGTCGCGCCGCGCACGGTTATCGTCATGCGCAAAGAGATCGAGTTGGCGGCGGCGCAGAATGTAGCAGCATCGCAAAGTGTGACGCTTGAGAAGGTGGCGGAGCTGCTGACGCAATTCCGCCACTAAGCCTCCAGGGAGTATTCCACTGAATACCACCACGGCGCTAACCCACTGGATATAGACCGGGTTAACTTATACCACCACTGAAAACGGCTACGTCAATTTTCCGTCATAGACAATCACAAACTCTCCGATAAGCGGCTTGTATGCAAGTTAGGTGGATAAAACCACCGACCACCGGGAAAGATTCGCGGTGAAGAGCATTCTAGGAGAGAACCATGGCTTATAGCATCAATACAAACATTGCAAGTCTGCAGGCGCAGAACTATCTGCGTACGACTTCGGACTTTCAGCAGAAGACCATCAACCGTGTAACCAGCGGTTTGCGCATCGTCAGTTCCGGTGATGACGCTGCAGGGTTGGCGATTGCCAACGGTTTCCGCAGTGACGCCGCCGTCCTGTCACAAGGTATTCGCAACGCCAATGATGGCTTATCCACATTGCAGACCATCGATGGAGGTGTAAACAATATTTCGCAGTTGCTTGACCGCGCCAGAACGCTGGCGGCTCAGTCGGCATCGGGGACTTTGACAGGAACTTCGACGCGCACCACGCTGAACTCGGAATTCCAGAGCGTTTTGGGAGAAATTGACCGCCAGGCGCAGGCCATTGGCCTGGACCAGGGCGGCGTATTTGCGAAATCGCTGTCGGTCTTTATCGGCGGCGGACGCGCCAACAACGGAATCGATGCTGGCTCCAACGGCAGCGTCGCAGTGGATCTGAGCACCTCTACTGTTGACTCCAAGAGTTTGGGGTTGAAAGGGTTGCAGGTTGCGGGCGGCACGGCTGGAGCGACCGACATCGGCGCATCCAGTGCAACGAGCGTGGCCAGCATTTTGGGAGTAGGCACCAACACTAGTTCGGAAGCCACACCCGGCTATACCGATCTCTACTTCCGCGGATCTGGCTTCTCAGATGCTAATCGGGTTAAGGTGTCGGTAAATCTGTCGGGCGTTACGGACACGAATACACTGGTGGCAGCGGTCAACAGCGCGATCAGCAATGCCGGCAACGGGTCTTCGGCAGCATCCACAGCTTTCAAGAATGCCAATGTGCAGGCCTCCATCGTGACTGACTCAGCCAGTGGCAAGCAGCGGCTGGCTTTCACGAGTTCGACGAATGCCTTCCAGGTTTCTGCTGGGGATCGTGTTTCCAACGCATTGTTAGGCAACTTTTCGGCTGGCGCAACCGGTACGGACTTGGCCTATAATGTGACCGGCGGCGGCAACGTGGCTTCTACTGGCACGGCCTTTGCTGCGAGCAGCAACATTATCGTTCGTGTGCAGGGTGGCAGTCTTGCTTCCGCGGTAGATTTGACCTTGAGCGCAGGAGCAGCTGGTACCACCGTGGATGCGGCCTTGGTTTCGCTCACCAGCCTGGTGTCCACGAATGCGGCATTGCAGGCGGCGGGAATTTCGCTGACGGCAGGGGCAGTCGGCTCACCGATTCAATTCTCGTCCAAACGCGGCGAGAAGTTCGAAGTGCTCGCCGCTGGCGATACGGGCGGTGCGACAACGCAGGGCATTTTGGGTCTGGGCAAATTCCAGTTGTCTGCGGCTGGCGCGACGGCCTTTGATTACAGCAGCGTAACCGGCAGCGCAGGCGCCTTCAACGTGGCAGGGACAAACGACTTCGCTTTTTCACTTGGCGGCGGTGCGCCCACCAGCTCGTTCACCATCACCAACGACACGAACTCCACGGCAACCACAACTGCGGACGCTTTCAATGCCGCCTTCAGCGCAAACTCCGCATTGCAACATGCAGGGCTCCAGGCAACAGTAGTCGGCGGCGGCACGCAGATTCAAATCAGCTCGGCCAATAACAGCAACTTCCGCTTCGATCTGACAGCCAATACAGGCACAGTAGACCTGGGCTTCGGCTCTTCCTCGGCGGCAAGCGCCTACGCGGCCAACACGAATAGCGGCAACCCGGCAACCTCAACCATCAATTCAGGGGGCGCCTCATCCACTGGCTTAATCGCGTTCAACGACATTCTTACCGGAGCCGATTCCCAGACCATCAGCATCAGCACGACGGATGTGACTGGCGCTCAGAAGTCGACCTCGATCGTGCTCGCCAACAACAGCACGTCACAGAATGGCCGGTCCATTGACGACGCGATTGACTCTATCAACACGAAACTGCAACAGACCAACGACTCCGCGTTGCAGAAGATCGTGGCGGTAAAGGAACTGGAGAGCGGTACTGCAAAGATCCGCTTTATCAGCGCAGATTCCAACTTCCAGGTGGGCATCGGAACCACCGGAGCAGGCACCGGTTTGGGCAACCAGGGTACCGTACAAACCACGAATACACTGGCTGGAGGCGCCACCGCCGACATCGCCACGCAAAGCGGCGCCCAGAATGCAGTCGCGGCCATCGCCCAGGCTGTCAGCAACCTCGGCAATGCCCAAGCAGTTGTCGGTAAAGGGCAGAACCAGTTCAACTACGCCGTCAACCTGGCGTCCACGCAGTTGACCAACCTTTCCGCAGCCGAATCGCGCATCCGCGATGCCGATCTGGCTTCGGAAGCCGCCAACCTCACCAAGGCCCAGATCCTGCAACAGGCAGGTATTGCCGCCCTGGCACAGGCAAACTCGGCTCCGCAGGCGGTGCTGACATTGCTCCGTGGTTAATTCTCATCCCTCCTGTAGCGCATGACTTATCGCGCATTGGCCGGCCGCGAGGAACAATCCTCCGGCCGGCTTTTTTATTTCTCCCCGCTGCATCCCCATCTAGACGTCTGTTCTGCCCAAGATCTGAACAAAAGTGGCAAGTTTTGAAAATAGGCAACATTACCTCCACGCGTGAAATAAGGAGTCACGCCGAATGGCTATGACGGCGAATCGGAACCATCCAGTGCCCGCACTAAAACCACCTGCGTATGCTCTCAGCCAATGGGGCCGAGATGCTTAACCCTAAATAGAGCAGTCGACGGCAAATTCGGATGGGTGGCGAAACATGCGGGCTGTCCCCTGTTTGCCGGAGCGGAGGGCTTGGGTATTTAAACGCGTTGATCGCCCGAAGGGCGTTCCAAATGCCGTTGTCTTCAGGCTACGCCCAATACGCGAGCGCCGCAGTCAAACTGAGAAACTCGTCGGGAAATAGTTTGTTAATCTCGGGGGGAAAGAGTGTGACCCATTACACGTACCGCTTTCGCCTTACGTTCTTTGCGGCTCGGCGTCTCTGCATGAGATTTGTTTCGCCTTGGCGTGACCGTCATGCCGATTACAGAGGGTGGGCGCGAGACGCTCGCCTATCGGGATTCGTACGGATCTCACGCAAAGCCGCCGAGCCGCAAAGAAAACCCTATCCAATCTCCCACACTCCGCGAGATATACCTTGTCGGTTTGAGGTCGAAGACCTCGCTAGTATTTGTAACTACTGCTTTTAAGTTATGAGTAACCCAGGGGCGTAAGTAAACTTTTTTCCATAGTTAGCACACTCGTCTCCGATAAGGCGCATGAAACCCAAAAAGTTGGACAATGCAACCGGGAAAGACTTCCGGTGAAGTGCATTCCAGGAGAAGACTATGGCTTACAGTATTAATACAAATATTGCGAGTCTGCAAGCGCAGAACTATCTGCGAACGACTTCAGACTTTCAACAAAAGACAATCAACCGGGTAACCAGCGGTTTACGCATTGTCAGTTCCGGTGACGACGCGGCAGGCTTGGCAATTGCCAACGGCTACCGCAGCGATTCGGCGGTACTGGCCCAAGGTATTCGCAACGCCAACGATGGATTGTCCACACTTCAAACCATCGATGGCGGCGTAAACAACATTTCCCAACTACTTGACCGTGCCAGGACTTTGGCGGCGCAGTCGGCATCGGGGACTTTGACGGGCACTTCGACGCGCACTACGCTGAATTCGGAATTCCAGAGCGTATTGAGTGAAATTGACCGCCAGGCCCAGGCCATCGGCTTGGACCAGGGGGGTGCATTCGCCAAATCGCTGTCTGTATTTATTGGTGGCGGCCGCGCAAACAATGGCATTGACGCGGGCGCAAATGGCAGCGTTTCGGTTGATTTGAGCACCTCCACGGTAGACTCCAAGAGTCTGGGCTTGAAGGGCTTGCAGGTCGCCGGCGGTACGGCTGGAAGCACCGACATCGGCACGTCCAGCGCCACCAGCGTGTCGAACATTTTAGGAGTAGGCACCAACACCGGCTCTGAAGCGACGCCTGGCTTCACCGACTTTTATTTCCGTGGAGCCGGCTTTTCCGATGCCAATCGGGTTAAGGTTTCGGTGAACCTTTCTGGAGTTACGGACACGGGAACGCTGGTGGCGGCGGTAAACAGTGCCATTTCCAATGCCGGTAACGGCTCATCGAGTGCAGCCACTGCATTCAAAAATGCGAATGTTCAGGCCTCGATTGTGACCGACTCGGCAACCGGCAAACAGCGATTGGCTTTCACCAGCTCCACCAATGCATTTCAGGTCTCGGCGGGCGATCGCGTGTCGAACGCACTATTGGGGAATTTTTCGGCTGGGGCAACTGGGACGGACTTGAACTTTACAGTTACCGGCGGCGACAACGTGGCTTCTACGGGCACGGTATTTGCGGCCAACAGTAATATTATTGTGCGCGTGCAGGGTGGCAGTCTGTCTTCCGCCATTGATCTTACACTCAGCGCTGGAGCTGGAGGTTCTACCGTGGATGCGGCACTCACTTCGCTCACCAGCCTGGTTGCCAACAACGCACAGCTGCAGGCGGCGGGCATTTCACTGACGGCTGGCGCCATTGGCTCGCCACTTCAGTTCAGTTCCAAACGCGGTGAGAAGTTTGAAGTCCAGGCGGCCGGCGACACTGGCGGCGCGACCACGCAGGGCATTCTGGGGCTGGGCAAGTTTCAATTGTCGACTGCCGGCGGTACGTCGTTTGATTACAGCGCCGTAACCGGCAGCGCTGGCGCCTTCAACGTGGCAGGCACAAACAACTTCGTCTTCTCGCTTGGCGGCGGAGCGGCCACCAGTTCCTTCACCATAACCAACGACACGAACTCCACTGCGACCACGACGGCGGCGGCATTCAACGCTGCATTCAGTGCCAACTCAACGTTGCAGCATGCCGGACTGCAGGCGACAGTGGTCGGAGGCGGCACGCAGATCCAGATCAGTTCGGCCAACAACAGCAATTTCCGGTTCGACCTGACGGCAAACACCGGGACGGTTGACCTGGGCTTTGGCTCTTCGGCGGCGGCAAGCGCATACGCGGCCAACACCAATAGTGGAAACCCGGCAACCTCAACCATCAACTCCGGCGGTGCAGCCTCCACTTCGCTGATCGCCTTCAACAGCATTCTTACTGGCGCCGATTCCCAAACCATCAACCTCAGCACCACCGACGTAACCGGCGCACAGCAATCCGCCTCGATCGTGCTGGCGAACAACAGCACTTCCAAGACTGGCCGTTCCATAGACGACGCGATTGACGCAATCAACACCAAGCTGCAGCAATCCAACGTCGCATCTTTGCAGAAGATTGTAGCGGTGAAGGAGCTGGATAGCGGGACGGCAAAGATCCGCTTTATCAGCTCGAATGCAAGTTTCCAGGTTGGAATCGGCACTACCGGGGCCGGCACCGGACTTGGGAATCAAGGCACAGTGCAAACGACAACCGCTCTGGCAGGAGGCGCCACCGCCGACATCTCCACGCAAAGCGGCGCCCAGAATGCGGTCTCGGCGATCTCCCAGGCCGTTGCCAATCTCGGCAACGCACAAGCCGTCGTCGGTAAGGGCCAAAACCAGTTCAACTACGCCGTCAACCTGGCGTCCACGCAGTTGACCAACCTTTCCGCAGCCGAATCGCGCATCCGCGATGCCGATCTGGCCTCGGAAGCCGCCAACCTCACCAAGGCGCAGATCCTGCAACAGGCAGGTATCGCCGCCCTGGCGCAAGCCAACTCGGCGCCCCAACAGGTACTGACCTTGCTGCGCGGTTAATTCTCATCGCTCCTGTAGCGCAAGCCCCATCGCGCATTTTCCGGCCGCGGGAATCATTCCTACGGCCGGTTTTTTTATTTGGCGGGACGGTCGTCGTTGTGCGCCGGGGGCAGCGTCGGCTCGATCATTCCTAGAATCATCGCGATCGACAGGCACAACAACGGATCCGTAATTTCCGGAGTCCTGCCCGGCAGATACCGCTGTGCCCATTCGATGGCGCCCAGCAGGACGGCAACCGCCACGCTGCCTGGAAGCAGACGAACGCCACACTGCCGAAGCACCCACACTACCGCTCCGTATCGAAAGGCCTTGGCGAGCAGAACATTGAGAGCCCCAATCAAGCTGGAACTTTCCAGTGAAGCACCGAGCGGAATCCATCCAAATAGCTTTGGAGTCGCCACGTAATGTAGCGGGGCGAGACCGCCAACCAGGATCGCGATCAGCAGAAACGACCCTATGGAAGCACTTCTAGAGAACCGTTCCCGTGGTAGCAACCAGGCAAGAAGCGCTGCAGCGACTGCCCCCGCCACATCGCCTGCCGAGGGCTGCTGATTGAGGATGATGAAACGGATGGGCAGAACCAACGCAGGCAAACAAAGCGGCCATCGGGCAACCTCCGGCGCAATCTCCTCGAACAGATGAATTGCCGCAATCCATGCCGATGCCGCCGAAAGCAGCTCCCACGGAAAGCGCTGCCAATCAACATGGATGAGATAGAGCCATCTCATACGGAGCTTGTATAGCCCAATGTAGGGCATGAGCGGTATCCACTGTGAGGCGATCCAAAACGCCAGTAGCATCGCAGTTCCAGGTTGTGCGGATAGACGGGCGGCGCAGACCGGCAGAAGCCGTTCCAGCCAATCGTGCACAAACCAGGCGGCAGCCACTCCTGCTAGGGTGCCGAGGGTGTTGGAAGCAAAGTCGAGCAGGCTGGTAAAGCGCGTCGGCAGAAAGGCTTGCAGTATCTCCATCGACGCGGAAAGGCTTGCCGCCAGCAGCACCGGTCCAACGCTTCGGACAAGGGGTGAACAGCGTATCAGCGAAAGAGACCCAAGAAACCCTACCGGGATGTAGATCAATACATTCAGGACAAAATCCAGCGTGATGATCGAACTCTTACCGTCCGGCCAGGAATGGACAAACTGCGACACTGCCTGTGCCAGAGTCTTGCCCTGGATTTGGAAATCGCCAGGATAGAGGGAGCCATAAGCGATCAGGCACAGAACCAGAACCAACAGGCGCGGGACAGGATCACTACGGAATAATCCGTTGGAGTGTGGCATACAACCTTGGGGCGAATTGGCTGCGCGACGGCGGCTATTTCCTGGACGCCAGATACTGTTCGATCTGCCCGATGGAGGTGAAATTCTTCGGCCGCAGATCGCTATCGGGGATTCTCACACCGAACTCCTTTTCCAGACCCGCAACCAAATCGGGTAACCCAAAGGAATCCAGAACGCCTGTTTCGAAAAGCTGTTCGTCTACGGCGATAACCGCGGCATCTTTGGTGGCCACGCTCAGAATCACAGCCTTAATTCTTTGTTGAACTTCCATATGCTGAATCAATTGTAACGCTTTGGCCAGATGAGAAGAAATGGATGGCCGATGTGGTGCTTCCACGATATGATGGAGTGACATTGGCAGGACAGATTTTCAAACACGAAATGGCGGTCGTAGAGACCGGCGCCATCGGCGAAGGAACGCGCATCTGGGCATTTGCGCACGTGCTTCCAGGCGCGAGAATCGGGCGCGACTGCATTCTTTCGGACCATACGCTGATTGAAAACGACGTCGTGGTTGGGGACCGCGTCACCATCAAATGCGGCGTGCAGGTGTGCGACGGCGTGCGCATTGACAACGACGTCATGGTTGGCGCAAACGCAACCTTTTCCAACCGGACTTTTGCGCGCAGGAGTCATGGTGCGGCATCAACGGAGGTGCCGCTTACGGTGGTGAAACGAGGCGCATCCATTGGAGCAAATGCCGCAATCCTGCCTGGCATCACCATCGGTGAGCGGGCGTGGATCGAGGCCGGCGCCGTGGTTACGCAAAACGTGCCGCCCGACGCCGTGGTTGCCGGCAACCCGGCACGCATTACAGGCTACGTCGGCGTGCCCGCGAATCTGAAGGACCTGCCCATGCAAATCGTCGCGGCGGGCAGTGCAGCGACAGAGGTGAAGGGCGTGACTCTGCATGTGGCACCGCGTGTGGACGACATGCGCGGTGCACTCACGTTCACGGAAGTGGAGACGGGCATTCCGTTTCCGATCAAGCGATTTTTCATGGTGTACGATGTTCCCTCCAGCGAGATCCGCGGCGAACATGCGCACCGCAAGCAGCACCAGTTTCTCATCTGTGTTCATGGCTCATGCTGCGTGCTGGCCGACGATGGCAGCAACCGCCGGGAATTCTGGCTCGATACGCCATCGCAGGGCTTGCACCTGGCGCCGCTTACTTGGAGCGTGCAGTACAAGCACACGCAGGACGCAGTTTTGCTGGTGCTCGCCTCTGACGTTTACGACCCCGGCGATTACATCCGGGAATACGACGAGTTCCTCAGCTTAATCGGGAAGCATGCGTGATCGGGCTGAACGATTTTAAGCGGCAGTGGGCGGACACCGGTCCGGAAGTCCTTCGCGCCGTGGAACAGGTCGGAAGCAGCGGATGGTACATTCTTGGGGAGTCGGTTCGCCGTTTTGAGCAGTCTCTGGCCGCTTATTGGAAGTTGCCATATGCCGTCGGCGTGGGCAACGGACTTGACGCCTTGGAACTGTCGCTGAGGGCCCTGGGCTGCGGCGCCGGCGATTTCGTTCTCACCAGCCCCATCTCAGCCTTCGCCACGCCCCTGGCGATTCTGAAGACCGGCGCTACACCCGTTTTTGCCGACTGTGACCGGTTTGGGTTGATTGACCTGGACGAATGCGAAGCGATCCTCACCAGCCGCCCGGAAATCCGCTATTTCGTGCCGGTGCATCTGTTCGGACATTGCCTTGACCTGGACAAGCTGGCCGCCTTTCGCGAACGCTTTCAACTTGGCGTGGTGGAAGATTGTGCGCAATCGATTGGCGCATACTGGCGCGGCAGGCCGGCCGGTTCCGTAGGGCAGTTTGCGGCCACCAGCTTTTACCCCACCAAGAATCTTGGAGCGATGGGCGATGGCGGCGCTGTACTCAACTGCAAGGCCGAAGATGCTGCCCGGATCCGACAACTGCGCGATTACGGCCAAAGTGCAAAATACGTTCACGATGTCATTGGGTATAACAGCCGGCTGGACGAATTGCAGGCGGCGATTCTCGATTCTGCTTTCCTGCCGCGTTTGTCTGGCTGGCTGAAAACGCGGCGGAAAATCGCTGGAATGTATTTGGACGGAATCCGTTCCACCTCGCTACGGCCGGTCGGGGCGCCGGAAGGCTCGGATTCCTGTTGGCACTTGTTCCCGGTGCTCGTCGATCCGGGAAGAAAGGCCGAAGCCATCGCCTACTTCAAAAGCAAAGGCATCCTGGTGGGAGAGCATTACCCCCAAGCACTGGTGGAACAGCAAGCCATTCCAGATAGAGTTCGCCAAGCCAGTTCGCGCTGCACCCGGGCACGCGAGTTTTGTGCCTCGGAACTCAGCCTGCCTATCCATCCTTACCTCCACGACGAAGAGGCAAGGCAAGTGATGGCGGCCTGCAATCAATGGGATTCCGTGTAGCGCACTCGCCGTGGCAGAAGGCCCAAAGCCGAAATCACGCGCGCGAAGCCGCCTGACGGACTTCTGCCAATGGCTGCTAATGCCGAAGCGAGTCTGTTGTGCGCGGGCTCCTCAAAGGTTGTTGGCTGCGAACCGCATATGCCATAATCCGACAAATGAACATTTTAGTTACCGGCGGCGCGGGCTACATCGGCAGTCATACCGTAAAAGAGCTGGCGCTGGCCGGCCACAACCCTGTTGTCCTCGATGATTTGAGCCGCGGGCATCGCTCCAATGTGAAATGGGGACCCTTGGTTGAGGCACGCTGCGGAGATGAACAGCGGGTGTACGAAGCGCTGGTGGAACACAAGATCGAGGCGGTGATCCACTTCGCAGCGTTTGCCTACGTTGGCGAATCCGTTCACAGCCCGCGCATGTATTTTGAGAACAACTTCGTGCAGACGTTGCAATTGGTGAATGCCATGCATCGTGCCGGAGTGCGGCGGATTGTCTTTTCGTCGACCTGCGCAACCTACGGGGACGCAAAGACGGTTCCAATCGATGAGACACACCCGCAGCTGCCTGTCAGTCCGTATGGGGAATCGAAGCTGATGGTGGAAAGGCTGTTGGCCGCGTCAGGCATTGCGGAAGGCTTGCAGTGGGTTGCTTTGCGCTACTTCAACGCATCGGGCGCGGACCTGGATGGCGAGCTGGGCGAGGAGCACGACCCCGAGCCGCACCTGATTCCACGGGCGATTCTCAGCGTACTTGGCAAAGCCGAGTTGAAGGTGTTCGGAACCGATTATCCAACGCCCGACGGCACCGCCGTTCGCGACTACATTCACGTGAAGGACCTGGCATCGGCGCATTTGAAAGCAGTTCAATACCTGATGGACGGGGGAGAAAGCCTGGCCATGAATCTCGGCACGGGCAAGGGTTCGTCCGTTCTGGAAATCATTCATGCGATCGAAAAATGTTCCGGCAGGAAGTCGTCCGCTGAGATGGCGCCGCGGCGCGAAGGCGATCCGCCGGAGCTGGTTGCCGATCCGCGGCTTGCCAGGAGAGTGTTGAACTGGGAGTGTCGACATTCAGATATCGACACCGTCGTGAGCAGTGCCTGGCGCTGGCACACTAGAAACGCATAGCTCACGATGACTCTCCTTAGGCACCGCCCAAAAATAACTTTGCAGCCATCGACGTGGCGCAGAGTCTCACTCCAATGTCACTTACATTGGAGGCAACCTGGCGAATGTCTGGGATCGCTTCGTGGCGCGGACACTCGTGTCTGCCGCGTCGAGACTCGTCTCGACGCGTTCGGAAACCCTTCGAAATACAGGAGCCTTGGCTTGACCAGGACGTCCCAATTGAAAACGTCTCGACACGAATGTCGAGACGGCACACACGAGTGTGCGAGCCACAAAACCTCCAATGTAAGCGACATTGGAGTCTCACTCTGCCGCGTCGCGACTCATAGGGACGCGTTTTGGAGCACGCCAGGCATGCGTCCCGAAGAGTCTGGACGCGGCAGGCACGTAGGCCCGCGCAGTCAATGTGAAGTTATTTTTGTGTGGTCCCTTAGATTCCTACTTTTGCTAACAATTTGTTACGGGCAGCCGCCAGAGACGGTGAAGGTGCTTGGCGTGATCAAACAGTTGCAAGCGGGGCACACTCAATTCGATCTTACTGAGAACGATGTCAACCGTCACATTGTGTGGTCATTGAAGACGGCTCCGCGGCCTGGCCTCGATTCATTGACGGCAAAGTTCTTCGAGGGTAATTACGTCTCTACTTACACAACGGTTGATTTCGATGCGGTGGAGAAATGGAAGCCCGGCACGATTCCAATGATTTTGCGCCCCGTATTAAGCGGCAAGCGGAGCGTGTGGGTGGACATACGCTTCTTTGTTGCGAACGGGCGCGCCACTTTCAAAATTGAGAAGGCCTACTTCGAAAAGATTCCGTTGCCCTCGCTGGTAGTAGAAAAGGCGATTCAAGTGATTGCTGCCCGGCAACCGGAAAAATATGACACCACCAAGCCTGTACCCCTGCCCTTCGAAATGGTGAACCTGTGGACGCGGGCGCAGCACATTGCCGGAGAGAAATGATCTACGACTCAAAACCGTGGCTGAAGTTGTATCAGGTACCGCACATGTTGCCGGAAGATCCGGCGACCATCATCGATGGTTTTGAAGCAACCGCCGCGCGCATTCCCAACAGCCCGGCGATTTACTATTTCGACAAGGTCATCTCATTCGCCGAACTGGATGAAATGGCGACACGCTTTGCGGCGCAACTTGCAGCCTGGGGCATTGGCCATGGTGACCGCGTGGCACTTTGGATGCAAAACGATCCGCAGTTCGCCGCCGCACAATTAGGTGCGTGGAAGCGCGGCGCAATCGTGGTACCGCTGAATCCGATGTATAAGCAGAAGGAGCTTGCGTTCCATCTGGAAGATTCAGGCGCGCGCGTGCTGGTGTGCGGCGAAGAGCCTCCGGCGCGGGCCGAATTCACCATCTCGGTGCCGGAGTTCGATGCTTTGCCACCTGCGACAGCAGATATCCGCGTACCGGTTTCTCCTGACGACGTAGCGTATCTGGTCTACACCTCAGGCACCACGGGCAGCCCGAAAGGCGCGATGAATCTGCATCGAAATGTGACGTTCAATGTGGAAGTTTTCCGTCAATGGATGCGGCTGGGCGAAAGCGACGTGATTCTGGGCCTGGCGCCTTTATTCCACGTCACCGGCCTGGTGCCGCAGCTGGCGGCCTCGGCGATTCTGGGTCTGCCGCTCATCTTGTTTCACCGCTTCAACGCGAAAGAAGCGTTGCGGCTGGCCTATCAATGGAAGGCCACGTTTTGCGTGGCGGCCATTACAGCCTACATCGCGTTGATGAACGAGCCGGGTGAACGTAGGCCGTTCGCGGTGAAGTGCTACAGCGGCGGTGCGCCTGTCGCGCCCAGCTTAACGCAACGTTTCGAAGAGCGGTTCGGTGGCTACGTGCACAACATTTACGGGCTAACTGAGAGCACCTCTCCATCGCACGCGACGCCGATGGGCGTGAAAGGGCCGGTGGATCCGGCCAGCGGCGCGCTATCGATCGGTCTGCCGATTCCGAATCTGGATTCCAAAGTCGTGTCGCTGGAAGACCCATCGATGGACGTGCCCGTTGGTGAAGCCGGCGAACTGGCAATGCGCGGCCCCATGATGTTTGCCGGCTACTGGAACAAGCCGGATGAGACCGCCAGGGCGCATCACAACGGTTACTTCCGCACCGGCGACGTGGCCATCATGGACGAAAACGGATGGTTCTATCTGGTTGACCGCAAGAAGGACATGATTGTCGCCAGCGGCTTCAAGGTCTGGCCGCGCGAAGTGGAGGACGTTCTGTATCAGCACCCGGCCGTGCGCGAAGCCGCCGTTATTGGCGTGCCCGACGAGTATCGCGGCGAAACTGTAAAGGCGTTTGTCGCGCTGAACAGTGGCTATGAGGGACGCACGACGGAGCAGGAGCTGATTGATTTCTCGCGCGAACGCATGGCGGCGTTCAAATGTCCGCGCCAGGTGCAGTTCATTGACGAGTTGCCGAAGACCGCCACCGGCAAGTTCATGCGCCGGGCTTTGCGGGCGTAGCAGCTTTGGTTTCTTCGCAGCCGGCGATTTTAGCGTTCCGGTTCTTTCCCAATTGGTTCACGTTTACCGCAATGGGCCGCCAGCCGTAGCGCCACTTTCCATGGGTACACATCTGCAGTTCGCCGCACTGCGCGGCGCGCTTGGCGGCCGCGCGGTCGCTGTTTGCCTGCTCAGGCCAGAGACGTCCCTGGTTCGTCGGATTGCACGCGGGCATGGCAAGTTCGGCCGTGTAACAAGGGGGCATGAAAACGGCTATCAGTAGGATCCACTGCAATGCTTTGTCGCTGGTCACCTCTGTATTTTGCAGTTGCGGGCGGCGGCGGGCATGAGGCGCGGGTACTCAAACCGCGTGCCCGTGTCCTACATGCCGTTGCCCCACTACTGATTGCACCGGTATACCCGGTTATGAATATCCCTGCGGGTCGCGATAGAATGGTTTTTATGTATAGAAGCCTATTTCTTGCAGCCATTTCTCTGTTTCCTGTTTTAGCCAGCGACACGCCACAGCTTGTCTTCGACCGCGGATTGCCCACAGCGAATTTCAATGATTCAGTCGGCGTGGCCAATCGTTCCAATGTCCGCTGGAGTCTCTATGCACAAGGATTTGTCGGCGATGATTTCACAATCGGCCAGCCTGGCGAAAAATGGGTGATCGATAGCATCCGCACGTGGACTGTTCCCGGCGTCGCCGGTCAGGATCCGCAGTCGCTGGGCAACTACTATCAGGACGTGCGCCTCTATTTCGGCACGGAAGACGGTGGTGTCTCTCCCATCCGCACAGGCCGCTTCACGCCCGATTCCAACGCCTCCGATAACGCAAGCATCAGCGTTCGCGAGGCCGGCACACCGCGCTACGAAGAGTTTGGCTCCATGTTGCGCGTCTTCGAAATTGAATTTAAGGATCTGCAAACCACCGTCGAAGGCGGACGTAAATACCGCTTCGGAACGTGGGGCCTGGGGCGTGCAGTTCCGGGCCAGGAAGGCAAAGTCTACTCCTGGTTTGCCTACGCCAGCAACTCGTCGCGCAGCAATACACATCAGTACGGATCGGACGGCAAGATGTTTCTCTTTGAACCCTCGGGCGCTTTCGCCGGCGATTGGGATTCCAACGGCCAGGCATGGAATAAATCGAGCGACATCAACGTACAGGTCTTTGCCCATAAGGTGAGCAATTAATGAACGCACTACTTTTGACGGAATACAAGAAACTCGAACTGGTGGACTTTCCCGAGCCGCAGTTCGGCCCTGACGATGTGCTGGTGCGCGTGCGCGCCTGCGGCATCTGCGGCAGCGACGTACATGGTTTCGACGGCTCATCGGGCCGCCGCAATCCGCCGCTGATCATGGGCCACGAAGCATCGGGCGAAGTGGCCAAAATTGGCGCGAACATTACGGATTTGAAGCCGGGCGATCGCGTCACGTTCGATTCTACCGTCTACTGCGGCAAGTGCCATTACTGCGTGCGCGGCGATGTGAATCTTTGCGATAACCGCGAAGTGGTTGGCGTTGCGCCGAAGGAATTCAAACGTCATGGCGCATTTGCGGAATACGTTTCCGTGCCGCGGCGCATCATGTACAAGCTGCCCGATAGTTTTCCATTCGAGCAGGCAGCACTGATCGAAGCGGTGTCAATTGGCGTGCATGCGGTTTCCATCACTCCTGTAAAGCTCGGCGACACGGCGATCGTAGTGGGAGCAGGCATGATCGGCCTGGTGACTTTGCAAGCCGCGAAAGCAGCCGGCTGCGCACGCGTGATCGCGGTCGACATGGAAGATTCCAAGCTCGAAGCGGCCATTGCCATGGGCGCTACCGATGGTTTGAATCCGAAGAAGGTCAACATCCCGGAAGCGGTTCGGGAAATGACCGGCGGACGCGGTGCCGATGTTGCGTTCGAATGCGTGGGCTATCAGGCCCCCGTTGTCAGCGCGATTCAATCGGTTCGCAAGGGCGGCACGGTGACGTTGATCGGCAACCTGCAACCGAACGTGGAGATTCCTCTGCAGTATGTGGTGACGCGCCAGATCCGCCTTCAGGGCTCCTGCGCTTCGAATGGTGAATACCCGCAGTGCATCGACCTGATGGCGCGCGGCGTCATCAAAGTTGCTCCGCTAATTTCGGCGGTTGCTCCGCTGGCCGATGGTCCTTCCTGGTTCAACCGTCTGTACAATCACGAACCCAATCTGATGAAAGTGGTGCTCGTCCCTTGAGTAATTTATTTGATTTGACCGGAAAAGTTGCGCTCGTCACCGGTACGAGCCGTGGTCTTGGACAGTATATGGGCCGCGCGCTGGCCCGCGCCGGAGCGGATCTGGTCATCACCAGCCGCAAGATCGGCGACCTGGAGCCGTTCAAGGCGGAAGTGGAAGCGCTGGGACGCAAGGCGTTCCCCGTTGAGCTCGACGTCCGCAATTACGATAGCATCCAGAACGCGGTGGGCGCGGCGATTGCGCACTATGGCAAGATCGACATCCTGGTGAACAACGCCGGCCTCAACGTGCGCAAGCCCGCTGTGGATCTGACGTGGGACGAATGGAATCTGGTTCTCGAAACCAATCTGCGCGGCGAATTCTTTGTGGCGCAGGCCGTAGCGCGCGATACGATGATCCCACGCAAATACGGGCGCATCATTAACATCGGTTCCGTCACCAGCGTGTTCGGCTACGCCGGCCTGACGCCTTATAGCGCCAGCCGCGGCGGCGTGAAGCAGATGACCATGAGCCTGGCCGATGACTGGGGCAAGCATGGCATCACGGTGAACTGCCTGGCGCCGGGCTGGTTCAAGACGTCGCAGAACGCGGTGTTGTATGAGAACAAAGAATGGCTCGAATACATCGTGGACCGCATCCCGATGAAGCGCCCCGGCGCTCCGCAGGATCTGGACGGCGCGGTAGTCTTCATGGCGTCCGATGCCAGTGAGTATTTCACCGGCCAGACGTTGATCGTCGATGGCGGCATCACCACCGGCGCAACTCGCGCAACGGTGGCGCCCAAGCAGTCGTAATCGTTGTAGGGCAGATTGGTAATCCGATGTCGCTCGTCATTCGCGGTTAGGTTCCGCCTTTGAGGTTTTGCCGTGAGTGGAATGGCCGCGCTTGAACATGTGGATGCGACTTGGATTGTGCGTATGGTCCCAGCCGGCAAGCTATAACGCGCGGCCAATCAAAAACGAGTGGTATTGAATTGGCAATCTGCGCGCCGATTGGTACTCGCCAATTCGGGAAGAGTAGCCGAATTGGCTACTCTCTTTCGAATTGGCTATTAATAAGCTATTTCAACAATACCGCGACAAACTCCGCCTCGGCGTCCGCCAAAACGTTCTTCGGAATATAGCAGTAGCCCTGATCGCCCCAATCGGTTCCCCACGAGTTCTTCACGATGTAATAGTTGCCGGTGTAGCCGACAAGCAGCATCGCATGGCGGCCGTGGCGGCCGCTGGGCGGTTCGGCCGCATTAAACACGCCATCGCGCCCGACTTCGGAAAACGACGAGCCCGTATTCATCGCCAGATGCACGGGGCAGCCGGCGCTGAGCACGGTCTTCACGTCGTCAATCGCTATCGGCAGAGGCGTGGCATTCATTTTGAAGTGCGAAGCATCGGAAGCGAGCAGCGGATCGCCGCCGACGGGCTCCTTCGAAGTATCCGGCCAAAGCGTCTGACGGCAGGTTCCGTTATCGATCAGCACCTGGCCGGGCTCGATGCCGCCGACGGTGCCTTCGCCACCGGACCAGGCGTACTCATGATCCTTCTGATCGCCCTGCATCTTCTGGAACTGATACATCGTAAAGCTGGGCGAAAGACGCGGCGTATCCAACTGCTTCAGGCTACGCGAAAGTTCCAGCGCGTGCGTCCAGGCAAAAGCGGAGCAGCGTGAGGTCTGGCCCTGATCTCCAACCGGAGTGGCGTACTTGCGCAGATCCACCGCTGGCTTGATCTCAACATTGGCGTAGGCCGGGGGCAGCGGCTGCGGTGGCACGGACGGTTCACCGCGCGGCGGCACGGAAACATCGACGTGTCCGAAATCGATGCCGGTGTAGCGCGCCATCAACATCTGCAGAACAAACGGCGCAACAAAACCGAATGCATGCAGCAGGCGATTCTGCTCAAACAGGTGGACGGTATCCGTCATTCCCGGAGCGACGGAATTAAACGCGTTGCGGAAGCCGGGATTATCAAAGTGTGTGTAGCCCTCGGACTCGCGTTGAGAAAACGCGGTATCTCCAAAGAACTCATGATTGCCGAACAGACGGCCGGCCGACGCCTGGTAATCGTCGGGAGACCAGTTGCCGTCATCCTCCTCGAAGTCCTCGTCGGTTGCGTCGGGGAACTCTTCGGCTGGATCCGGGAACAAGTCCTCGTCGTCAATGTCGGGCGGCTGCTCGTCGCCTGCATCGGAGTCGTCCTGATCAGGGTCGTCCGCGTCAGGGTCCGCATCGGGGTCCTGGTCGTCCTCCTCAGGTTCTTCTTCCTGATCCTGATCGTCCTGTTCTTCGTCTTCGTACTGGTCGTCGTCCTGTTGATCGTCCTCTTCAGGCTGATCGTCGGAACTGTCGTCAAAAAAATCGTCGTCGCTCATCCAATAGCGCATGAGCCCATCTTACCGTGTTCTGCATCGCCGTGAGATGATGGTATTTTGTACCGCTCGATCACACTCAGCGCCGTGGCAATCGCTGCATTCTCCGCGGCACTCTGGACCAGCCGCGCACCGATCCAGCCGCCTGAGATTTCGAAGAACGCGAAGTCGTTGAACTGGCTGCTGGAACTGGCGCGCCTTAATCCTCCGCCGTATAATGGCGCCATCGACACGAACATAGAAGAAGATGCGGAACTCCAGTTTGAGGCGACCATGGCGTTTTATAAGCGCGGTGCATACGCTCTAGCGATCCCCGGACTGCGCGAAACTTTGGACCTGGATTCACGGGCCGTGGGGGCGCGCTTTTATCTTGGCATCTGCCTGGTGATGACGGGCGAAATCGAACAAGGTGAGCAGTCTCTTGAAGACACCATTGCATGGCACGACGAGCGTTTCCTGAAGCCTGCGCTCACCTACGGTGCAAAGGCCAACCTGATGCTTTACCGCGTGGAGCGTGCACACGCTATGTTGCTCGATAGCGGCGAAAGCCTGACAGGGCTGCTCACCGGCGAGTGAGTTGTGTTATAAAAAGACCCATGCGGATTGTTGCTTTGTTGCTGGCCGCGCCAGTGCTCTTCTCACAGACGATTCCCACGCCAGGAGGCCGCCCCATTTCAGAACTGATTCGAGTCGATACGCACGTCGCCGCCACCATGCGCGACGGGGTGAAGCTGTATGCCGACGTCTACCGGCCGCGCCGCGAAGGCCGTTTCCCTGTGATCGTTGTGCGCACTCCATATGGCACCATGCGCGAGGGTGCGCAAACCGAATTGGTTTACTTCGCCCAAAACGGCTACGCGGTAGTGATGCAGGATGTGCGTGGGCGCTACGAATCGGAAGGGCAGTGGGATCCCTTCCGCAGTGAGGCCGAAGACGGGTACGACACGATTGAATGGGCCGCCCGCCAGCCGTGGTCGAACGGTAAGGTAGCAACCGAAGGCGGCTCGTATCTGGGCCATGTGCAGTGGCGCGCGGCGAGTCTGGCTCCGCCCAGCCTGGTGGCGGCGTTTCCACGCGTCGCATCTACCAACATCTACGCCAATTGGGCCAATCTGGGCGGGGCGTTCCGCCTGTCGTTCAATTTTGGATGGGGCGTAGTGCGCATGCCGCATCGCATCATGCAGCCGCAGTATCTGCACGGTGGCGCTACCTTCAGTCCTGATGAGCTAAGCTACGAGCGCATCCTGTGGGCGCTGCCGCTCAAGGAAGGCGATCTGGCTTCGTCAAACAACGCCGTGAAGCATTACCGCGAGTGGATCGCCCATGAAAGCTACGACGACTATTGGAAGTCGATCAGCGACGAAGAAAAATTTGCGAATATTAAAGTGCCCGTCCACACGCAGGGCGGCTGGTACGACATCTTTCTTGCCGGCACCATCAACGGCTTCACTGGTATGCGCAAAAAAGGCGGCACGGAGAAGGCGCGGCGCGAAACAAAGATGCTGATTGGTGCGTGGGGCCATGGAGCGAGCCAGAAGTTCGGCGATGTGGATTTCGGCCCCACCGCGAATCGCCACGTGGCCGAACGAGAGCTACAGTGGATGGACCATTATCTGAAGGGCGCCAATAACGGCATCGATCGCGAGTCGCCGGTGGAGATCTTCTTCATGGGCGTCAACAAGTGGGCACACGCGCAGGATTGGCCTCTACCCGGTACGCGCTACACGCCATACTATCTCGGTGCTGCAAGCGCAGCGAATTCACGGCGCGGCGGCGGCGCTCTTGGCGCAGCAAAGCCCGCAGCCATCGGCTCGGACCATTATGACTACGACCCGGCCAACCCTGTTCCCACGCTGGGCGGCAACAACTGTTGCGGAACACCGACACTAGCCGGCCCCAAAGATCAGCGGCCAATTGAAGATCGCGCCGATGTGCTGGTCTATTCCAGTGGAATTCTTGCCAAACCGCTGGCGATAGCCGGACCGGTAAAAATGAAGCTCCACGCTGCCACCGATGGACCCGATACGGACTGGATGGTGAAGTTGATTGACGTGGCGCCAAACGGTTATGCGATGAACATCGCCGAAGGCATCCTGCGCGCGCGCTTCCGCAACGGGGTCGACAAGATGGAGTTGCTGCAACCGGGCAAGGAATATGAGTTTGAAGTCGACCTGGTGGGTACGGCGAATGTGTTCCTGCCCGGCCACCAGATTCGCGTCGACATCACCAGCAGCAACTTTCCGCAGTTTGACCGCAATCCGAATACAGGTGAGCCGTTGGGTGCGTCAGAAAAAATTCGGGTAGCGAAACAGACGGTGTTCCACGGCGGGGTCCGCGCCTCGCACATTGTGCTGCCGGTAGTCGATCTGCCATGAAAACAGTGGGCCGATTGCCAATCTAATGCCGCTCGTTTTTGAGTGGCAACACGTTATCCTAAATAGAGCAGTCGACCGCAAATTCGGATGGGTGGCGAGACTGCGCAAACTTGGGACAGCCCGCATG
>CAIRSA010000244.1 GCA_903881085.1 uncultured Acidobacteriia bacterium | reverse complement strand
GCGGCGGCCGAACCGCATATTGCCCGCTCTACGGCATTCGAGGCCCTGCTGATCGACCCAAGACTGTTCATTCGCCAGCGGGATGATCTGGCCGACCAGGCCGCACTGATCGAACGGCTCGGCGGCCTCGGGTTCACCCGCCGTCGCGACTATTTCGCGGACCGGATGACCTGGCTGCATCGTAGGTCAGACGGCTGATTCAGCCGGGGCAACTCAGCGCAGGACGTCAGCCAAAAAATGTGTAGGGCTGCTGTCACCTCGTACCGTATCGAAACCGTGACAATGCGCCACAGGCTGTCGTTAACGCCAGCCCGACAAGCGGGCCATCGAAGCCAATCGCGGGAGCGCTCGTGATACGAGACAGGGCCGGCTGAAAGTCACCACAAGCTGGTCTGGAATATCGTCACGCGTGAAATCATTGTAGGCTTCAATCAGAAGCATCGTACATTGCGTGAAGATTGAGGACGCTAGGATGGACCGCAGACCGACGACACAAGACATCTCGTGGCTTCTCGACCTAGACAAAAACGGTCAGCTCGACCTGGACCCACCTTATCAGAGAAGAAGTGTGTGGACCGCCAATGACCGTCGCTTCTTTCTCGACACTATATTTAGAAATTTCCCCTCTCCAGCAATTTTCTTGCACAAACATATATCAGAAGCCGGCGCAGTTAAGTACTACGTTGTTGATGGAAAGCAACGTTTAGAAACCATTCTCCGATTTTCAAAGAGCAAAATTCGCATAGCGGCTGATTACGGAGATATTAGACTCAATAACAAACGATTTTGCGATATATCCGACAATTTTGAAATGAAAGCCCGATTCTGGAATTATCAACTGCCTGTGGAGATGATTGATTTCAAGGACGCCGAACTAGTCAAAGACGTCTTCGATCGCCTGAACCGCAACTCACGGAAGTTGACTGGCCAGGAACTGCGCCATGCCAAGTTCGACGGCTGGCTGATAACAAAGGCAGAAGCCGAAGCCGAGTTGGAAGTCTGGAGTTCGCTCGGAGTGGCCACGCGTGCTCGCGCGAAAAGAATGATGGATGTCCAGTTTATCTCGGAGCTAATAGCTGCTGTTATACATCAACATCCGAGTGGCTTCAGCCAGGAAGACCTCGACGACCTCTACGCGGAATACGACGACCTAGACGAATTGCCGGATTTCGATGTCCAAGGCTTCGATGACAAGATGGAGCGAGGCAAGTCAGCACTGCTGTCGATGGAGGGACGCAACAAGGCCGTTACAGAGATCGCGCGCACGTTCACCCACATCTATTCACTCTGGGGTGTGCTAGTAACCGCTCCGGTGTTGCCTGCGGCGGATGTCCTCGCAGACAGGTATCAAGCCTTCATGGCCAAGGTTGAGAAACTTACGGATTTGCCACCCGGCGCACCTCTCCCGCAGCCGGACTTCGAAAATGCGGCCACCTACCGAGAAAACGCACGGGGTGCGAGCACGGAATCTGCCCAGCGCTCGGCCCGGCACACCATCCTGAGCGCAGAACTCCTCGATTCATGAAGGTTCAGGCCTCGATCCGCGCTTTGTACGACCAGCAAAAGCCGGTGGCGGAAGCACTGCAAGTTCAGGTACTTGGAACCTTGGAGTCTGCGAAGCCGAGGCGGTGGCATTTCGAAAGCAGGATAAAGGAGCTGAAGAGCTTCGCCATCAAGGTTGAAACGGGTCGCGTCAAAAATCCCGAGACGCTGGAGGATTTTTTGGCTTGCACAGTCGTCGTGCCGAACAGCGCCTCGATCAACGAAGCTGTGCGCTGGATCGAGGAGCGCTTTGCGATTAAGTATCGTCGGCCGCCCTATTCATCCGAGACGTCAAAGAATGCTGAAAGCTTTCCATTCGACGACCTTCGCCTCTATTGCGCCCGCGGCAATGACGGCACGAGGCCACCGCAAGCAATCGACAACGTTATTTTTGAGGTACAGGTGAAGACTTTTCTCCAGCACGCTTGGGGGATC
>CAIRSA010000243.1 GCA_903881085.1 uncultured Acidobacteriia bacterium | reverse complement strand
GGCATGAGGATGCGGGTGAGGTTGGGATGGCCTTCGAACACAATGCCGAACAGGTCGAATACTTCGCGTTCATACCAGTTGGCTCCGCGCCAGACGCTGGTTGCGGATTCAATAGTAGCGCCTTCGGCCACTGCGCACTTCAAACGGAGGTAATGGTTCTTGGCCAGCGAATGCAGAATGTACACCACCTCAAAGCGCGGTTCCATCGGATAATGATCGAGCGCTGTGACGGTGCAAATTCGGATGTATTCCTGATCGTGCTTTAGGAAGCCGAGGACGGAGACGATCTTCGTGGCGTCTACCAGGATAGTGACTTCGCCGCGGTCCGTATTGCCGCCAGTGATGGCCGAGGGATCATGCGCTTCCAGCGCAACCGCCACGGCAACGTCTTTAAGTTGTTCAGGCAGCATGTTTCACTTTCTTCGGATTCAACTCTGCTTTTTCGGGCTCGACCCAATCGAGGACGCCCTTCTTGTAGATGTAGAAAAATCCGGCCAGAATCAAAATCACGAACAGCAGCATTTCGACGAAACCGAACCAGCGCATGGCTCCCGTGTTGATGTCGCGATAGACCACGGCCCACGGATAGAGGAACACGGCTTCAATGTCGAACAGGATGAAAAGCATGGCCACCAGGTAGAACTTCACGCTGAACCGCTCGCGCGCCGTTCCGGTAGCGACGATGCCGCATTCGTAGGCGGTGTCCTTCACTTTGTTCTTCAGCCGCTTGCCGAGCAGCGACGAGACACCAAGCAATCCGCCAGCAAGCGCTGCGGCAATAATGGCCTGGAGCAGGACGGGAAAGTACAACTCTGTATAGGTATGTGGCATGAAAAACTGGGAAGGGTTTAAAAGGCCCTTAATTGACTATAATGAGAGCCGGGATGTAGTGTCAAACCCACTTTTGCCATCATGCAAGTTATCGTCAACGGAGAACCACTGAAAGTGGAGCCAGGAATTTCTGTCCTGCAGCTTCTGAAACACCTTACGCTCGACCCGGCGCGCGTCGCCGTCGAGCTCGACCGCCACATCATAAAAGCTCCGGAATGGCCTAAAACAGGGCTCTCCGAGGGGTCTAAGGTGGAGATCGTACAGTTTGTAGGGGGCGGGTAAGCAGCCTTGTCGACCACTGTGGTGAAGAACGAGTCAGCCCAAGTTTGGCTGCGCTGGGCGGTAGTTTTGGTGCCGGGCGCCCTGCTATATTTTTTTCCGTTACCGGGTCTTTCGCGGTTGCAAGGCCAGTTGCTGGGAATTTTTCTGGCGACAATCATTTCCCTGGTAGCCCAACCGGTGGCGATGGGAGTGAGCATCATCACATCGATGACCCTGCTGGCACTGACCGGCACGCTGTCGGCGGCGAAGGTGCTTTCTGGATTCAGCAACCTGAACGTCTGGCTGATTTTCACCGCATTTTTGTTTGCGCGTGGGTTCACGGCCACTGGTTTCGGCATGCGCATCGGATACGTGTTTATAAGGCAATTCGCGCGCACGCCATTGACGCTGGGCTATTCCATCGCGGGAGCAAACCTGTTTCTCGCACCATTCATTCCATCGGACACGGCACGCGGCGGCGGCGTGATCTTCCCTATTACGAAAAGCGTGTGTACGGCGTTCGGCTCGGAACCTGGGCCGACGGGGAATCTGATCGGACGCTTTTTGATCTTGGTGGCCTTTCATTCCTCGTACACCA
This sequence comes from uncultured Acidobacteriia bacterium, assembly GCA_903881085.1. Lineage (GTDB taxonomy): Bacteria > Acidobacteriota > Terriglobia > Bryobacterales > Bryobacteraceae > CAIRSA01. The sequence goes on along the minus strand of CAIRSA010000243.1, from coordinate 15,356 downwards.
CTTCAGGACTTTTTCTGACGAGCATGGCGGCAAATCCGCTAATGGCCGATTTCGCGAAGAAAATCGCCCATGTGGATATCACCTGGGGCATGTGGCTGGCAGGGTCGATCGTGCCGGGATTGCTGACGCTGACATTCATGCCGTGGCTGGCGCTGCGTCTGATGAAGCCTGAGATTGTCGACACCAGGCCGGCGCGGCAACTGGCGGTGCGAGAACTGGAAAAGCTTGGCCCCATGACGCGCAGCGAAAAATGGCTGTGCGTGATCATGTTCGGGGTAATGGTGGGCTGGGTGACGTCGCCGCAGCATGGTGTGCACAATACTTTCGTGGCGCTTGCAGGCTTGTGCGCCCTGCTACTGACGGGCGTGCTGAATTGGGAGGAGTTGCTGGGCGAGAAGCGGGCGTGGGACGCGCTAATGTGGTTTGCGCCGGTGATCATGATGTCCGACGCGTTGAACGAAGGCGGCACTGTGAAGGTGCTTTCAGCGAGCCTGTTCGGTAGCCTGCATGGCCTGCCGTGGATGGCGCTGTTTTTGATTCTGGCTTTGGTTTATCTGTATGTGCATTATGCGTTCGCCAGCATGACGGCCCATGCGATAGCGCTGTATCCGGGCTTTCTGACAGCGATGGTAGTAGGCGGTGTGCCGCCGATGCTGGCGGCGCTGCTGCTGGCTTATTTTTCGAATTTGGATGCGGCCATTACGCATTACGGGACAGGTTCGGCGCCGGTGTTTTTCAGCCCCGGGTATCTAACACAGGGCGAGTGGTGGCGAGTGGGATTTTTGATCTCGGTGCTGAATTTGTTTGTGTGGCTGGGGGTGGGGTTTTGGTGGTGGAAGCTGATTGGGATTTGGTAGCGGCGGGGCTCAATTTCAACTCTGACTGGGACAAGAAATGGGGATTTGTTCTGCTAGGATGCCCTGTGCGGGAAATGCGATCTGTCATTGTTCGATGGGACAACAAAACAGCACCATCAAGAGCCCGTTCTTGTTGCATTTGAGATTCGTCCCGAATCCATTGTGGAACGCGACATCGCCACCGCCTGGCATAGGAGCGTCTGCGTTGCGAATTGCCAACCCGATCGCTAATATCTAGTGAAAGGAGAGACTATGCCCACAGCGGCCGATCTGCTTGGAGAATTTGAGGAGCACTCCCCCGCCGGCATTCGAGCGTTGCTTGCTGCAGGAGTCAGCCCGACGGCGCCGATTAACGGCAAGCGGCCAATTGATGTGTTGATCGAGATGTACCTTCGATCCACGCGATTCGCCGAGTGCCTTCAAATCATGCTGGATGCGGGGGCCACCCTCGGCGATCCTCTGCTAGAGGCGTGCCTTCTTGACGACAACGCCGCACTTCGCGAACTCCTTTCCGGATCGAGGGAGAATCTGACGAGAAAACTAAATCCGTTGTGCGCTTTCACATCCTGCCGCGGCGTGACGGCTTTGCACATTTGCGCGGAGTTCAACTCCACGCGCTGCGCCCATGACCTGCTCGACGCCGGTGCTGACGTAAACGCCCGTGCGGATCAAGGCGAAAGCGGCCTTCGGGGACAAACACCTATCTTTCATGCGGTGAATAGCATCTTCAACTATTGCCGGCCAGTGATGGAAATTCTCGTGAACGCAGGGGCGGATTTAGACGCGCGAGTGCGGTCACGCCTGTGGGGAGAATTGATGAGCTGGGAAACAGTCGTGTACGACGTCACGCCGATTTCCTACGCGCAGTGCGGTCTCTACCGCCAGTTTCACCGGCGCGAGGAGGATGTCTACAGCAACATCGCTTATTTGCATCGTAAGCGTTTCGACACCGAGCCCCCGATTCGGAACGTGCCAAACAATTACCTCGTCGTAGGGCACTGACATGTCAGCATGGTCTGATGCCTGTTGCACAAGGGACCATTGCAAAACATTATCAACCTCCCGGTTCTGGGCACGATCAACAAGTTATTCGGCGCTTCCAACTCTACTGTCCCCAAGGATCGAAGACTGGCACTCCTGCCCTATCGAAATCTCTACGATCGCGCGTGACAACAGTGAGCCCGTGATGAAGGGCTGTTGCCGCAAGAAGAAGATCGGGGTGCGAATAGGTATGGCCACTTTTTCGCCCCTCTACCATCAATAGCCGCCACTTGAGCAAAATCGCTTCCGTTAACGGTAAGGTGCGCCTCTCGAAAGTTGGCCGCAAAGAACGGGTTAGCCAATCATCCAATTCGGCGCGCCGCACCGGGTCCTGCTGAAGCTCGATCCCCAAACGGATCTCGGCAATATTGATTACGCTGATGAAGAGCTTATTTATACGATGTGTTCGGATTTTCAAACCACGCTGTCCCACGGATTCACAACCTGAAGACCGGCCCGTTCAAAATGCAGCACGTCGCGGGTCACTATGGTTAGTCCGTGATGAACTGCTGTGGCGGCGATGAGCAGGTCGGGCTGAGAAAATGTGTAGCCAGTCTTTCGCCCTTCCTCCAGCAGCAAGCGCCATTTAAGCAGAATTTCTTCGCTTACAGATAACGTGCGCTGTGGGTCGAACATGGGACGAACTTTGAATGTGAGCCAATCATGAAGGGCTCCCCGCCGTTGAGCATCCGTGCTCAATTCAATGCCATACCGAATCTCCGCGAGGCTGACGGTACTGATGTAGAGCTCCGGCAGTGGAGTGGAGGCCACAAACGCCACAACCCTGTGCTCGGCTCTTGGCTTACGCAACTCCGATATAACGTTTGTATCTAGCAACCACGGCATCAGAACTCAACATCCCTCACCAACGGCGAAGGAATACGGGGAGGTTCAATATCGATTTCAGGATATGGACAGGCTTGAAGAGCTGCGATCAAATCAGCTCCAGTCCTGGTATCCGGCTGAGAACGCAATGCTTCCCGAATCAACTCCTCATGGCTCTTGAAAGCTCCAGACAGCATCCGCTGCGCGATCAACTGCTCGACCTCAGGACTGCTGATTTCAATCGTCATGACTCACATCCTCACTTTCCACATTACCGGATTTATCGGGTTCTGTCACTTCAGATCACTCGGCGCGGCAAACGAGACAATTCCCCCAAACAACTCTCACCGGCGCATGCACAGACCCGTTCACTCCTTCCAGTGCCGAGCGCGGCGGGGGGCGTGATTTTTCAGATTACGAAGAGCGCATGTACGGCGTCCGGCTCTGAACCAGGGCCGACTGCGAATCTGATCGGGCGATTTCTCGTAATAGTGGACTTTCACTCCACGTATACGACGTCCGGAATCTACTTGACCAGCATGACGGCCAATCCGTTGATGGCTGAGTTCGCCAAGAAGATCGCGCACGTCGATCTCACGTGGGGCTTGTGGCTGGCCGGCTCGATTGTGCCAGGGGTGCTGACCCTGCTCACGATGCCGTGGATTGTGATGCGCATGATCAAGCCCGAGATCGTCGATACGAAACCGGCGCGGGAAGGATGCTGAGCTTGGGTTGAAAGTCTGGCGAATTCGGGCTTCCCATTCTGAATATCTCTTCCCTATCGTAGGGCCTTAGCCCGGCGCGAGACATATCCACGGCAAGCAACCCCTAATGCCCCAACCTCTTCCGCGCCAAGGCAACAGCGGTCTTCAGCGCCTCATCGGCCCTCACCGAAACATTCGGTTCAACGCCAACGCCCTCCCAGTCGGACTTTCCAAACGGGTTGACAGGCTTCACCGCGGGAATGCCCATGCCAAAGTGTTCGTCGATTCGATAAAAGGTAGCCGCATGAGATCTTCCCTTTGTGGTCTCACCAACAAGCGTTGCGCGCTTGCGCATCTTCAAATTGTAGGCAAACTGCTCGGGCGTCGAAGCAGTCTTCCACGACGTCAGAATATACAATGGCTTGTCCGCCAGCTTGTTGTCCGGGACTGGCGAATTTGTCCAGGACTTCTCCGGCGAGTCTTCGCGCGGATTGTACAGGTACTCCCGATGATCGAAAAAGTACGAGGCCATCAAGCTCACCATTTCTGGAAATCCACTCCGGTTCTCGCGCAAGTCCAAGACCACAGCCTGCGCCTCGTTCAGCGACGCCATGGCCGCAACGGCCGTGTCCTTGCAGAGCGCCGGCTGTGGAAAGGAGTTCAGCTTCAGATAGCCGATCCTGCCGGGCAGCATCTCCACCTTTTCAAAGGTGCAGTTTTCCTGCAACATCCTGGCCCGATACTTTTTCATAACGTCAGAAGAGGGACCAGGCCGCCCATCTGGCCCGGGCTTATCCACATATACCACCGCGACATGCTTATCCTGGCTCGCTTCCTGAAGGTGTTGCGTGAGCATATGCGCGAAGTACAGGCTGTCTGTGATCCTGTCATAAGCGCCGATGCTTTCGTTCGTCTGAAGCGCCTTCGCCATCTTGTCTGCCAGGGCGGGGTCGGCATAGCGTTCCTTCAGCTTCGCGGCGGCGCTTTGAATCACCGCGTGGCGCTTGGCGGCATCGATTTTCGGAATCGATGGCCGCTTGGGCTCTGTCTTTGGCTCCTCGTTCCTGACAGGTTCCCCAGCAACCGCTGGTATATGAGGGAAATTGGAATTTCCAGCGCTTGCAGAGCCACGAATACCAAAAGGAAAGACCACCAGAATCAGTAGCGAGATCATGAACCCGATGGACAGCGACGACGCCGATGGCGTTTCTCCCCCAACAAAGTGGAAAGATAGAGGGCCATCAACCGTGCGGGCCAGCTGCGGGGCTCGTGACTCGGAAGCATACTGCAAGGATGTCGCCAACAGGTCGCCGATCAGATCGCCACAAAGCCGTAACTGCCGAAGTGCGCCCTTCTCATCCCGGGCACGCTCCAACATCAGGCGCAACGCCTCTTCGCCATGACGCTGGCGAAAGGCAGCCGGATACAAACGCAGCAGCAGCGCACAAAGCTTCTCAGACATGGCTGCCCCTCAGAATTTTCTTTGACCGCGCCACGCGCAAAAGATCGGCCATTCTGGTTGCCTCGGTCTCGGCAAGTTTTCTGCCGGATTTTGTGATGCGGTAGCATCGGCGGCGATCGTTTCCCGGCTCGTGCTCAGCGCTCTCTGCAATCTCTTCGATGAAACCTTCTTCAAGCAGCGCTTGCAGCGAGCTGTACAGCGTGCCAGGACCCATTCGCATCTGGCCATCGGTCTGCTCTTCTACGCGACGCATAATCGCATAGCCGTGCAAATCCTCATCGGCCAATGACAGCAGTATGTGGAAGGCCGCGGACGGCAGCGGATTCAACTTTTGCTTCGGCATATCGATACTCAGTATACCGAAGATCGATATATTGTCAAGACCCTCTTATTGCTAGAATCGATGGCGATGGTGCTGCCTGGCTGCGACGAACTCTTCCTGCGGTATTTAGGCCCTTGGTATAGCGAGGCGGATTGGGCGCGGCGCGTCTATCAAGCCACGCGGCCAGATATCGAGCAACTGGGCGTAGACTCTGAGTTGACCGCATCCGATATCAGTCGACTCACAGAAGAGAGTCAGGCCGATGTTGCCGAGCGGGTGTGCGGCATGTGCGAGGCAGCCACCTGGGACTGGGCAAAGTTGCTCAAGGTGCGCGGAACGCCGTCGTCCCAGTGGATCGCAGAGTTTGACCGCCACTTTCAGCGCCGTCAGATTCAAGAAATTATCGACCGCTCCGATCCGCAAGAGATTGACAACGACTACGTAGTTCTCTGTTGCGAACTGGGAACGGTTTTGGGAACGGTGTTGTCATCGCTGGAGCCGCGCCTTGCCTGGCTCTATGATTGGCCGTACTGGGAATCAGGACTCTACGACCAGAACACCCGCTCGCGAATCAATGTCTTCCACTGGGCGGTAAGAAAGTTGAGTAAAGATGGCGCACATGCCAGCCTCGCCGTGAAGATGGACGAGTGTCGAAAGTTGCTCCACAAGACGAGTTAGTCTACAGCAACTTTACAACCGGAACAGTCCACTCCCAGTTGCTCACCATTGCGGCGAAGGGGAAGCCTCTTCGTGCCATGCGGACGCTTGCTCCAAGCTTCACGCGAACATTCACGATGGGCGCGTTTCCTTCCACAATCAGCGGCGCGGTAACACCGGCCGCGGTCGTGGCGGTCAATGCGAGTGCAAGTCAAAGAGCTTTCATGTTCGGAGATTGTTTCAGGCGCTGAAAATATTCCGGTGATACTTCGCCACCTGAAATCAGTTAAGGTGTACGGGTCTCGCAACTCCCTCGAATGCAGATCCGAACATGGAGGAATCGGTGTTATCCGTCATTCGTCAGGCAATCCTGTTTTCGATCTGCTCTTGTCTTCTACAAGGCGCTGCAACCATTGGCCCGCAGCGGTCTGCGGCGGCCGATCCTACTGACCCGTACATCGTGGCCCAAGCCCAGGCGCTCGGCAACGATACAAACAGGATCTTCACCTTTGTGCGGGATCAGATCGGGTTCGAAATCTATCAAGGCTCGGTTCGCGGAGCCCGCGGCACGTTGTGGAGCAAGGCGGGCAACTCGCTCGACAAATCCAGCCTGCTGATTGCGCTGCTTGGCGCCGCCGGCGTGAAGGCCCAGTACGTACAGGGCACGCTCGATTCCTCAAAATATCAAAGCCTGATATTGAGTATATTCCCAGTCCGGTCACGCGCAGTAGGCTGCATTCCGCCGGGCTTCGGCATCGCCAATGTCAATTCGTATGGGGCGTACTACAGCGACCTCACCAACCATTTCTGGGTGGAGTTTGGCAACGGGAACATACCTGCCGATCCGACTATTGCCGGCTCTGCCATTGGACAGACAATCGGCACACCTGTCACGCGGTTCACGACGATTCCTCAAAACCTGCGCCAACAAATTACCGTGCGGGTGAAGGCTGAGACATTTTCGCTGGCGTCGGGCATCTTCGGTTTCGGGCCATCGTCCACCAAGGTGCTGGAACAGGCGTTCGATACCGCGGATCTGGCGGGCAAGCCGATCTCGCTCTTCCACGCAACCAGTTCGTCAGCGCCACCGTCGTTGGGAATCGGAGCTACCAGCAACACCTATACGCCGGTGTTGCTGGTAGGCCAAGGCGATGCCGATTTGACGACCAACCTGACAATTAAGGGGACCGACTATCAAGAGTTACTCACGAACTTCCCACTGGGGAGTACAATTCTCACGGGCGTATTCCTGGAGATTGACGCGTTGGATAACACGGGCACGGTGCAAACGTACACGCGCACGATATTTGACCGCATTGGCTTCGACGTTCGGCAGAATGGCGGATCGGTAAGCGTAGCCAGCCCCTCTGCTACCACTCCGGTGTTTACCGACGCCGACATCACCACCGTTTACGCCATGCCCGCGCTGCAGTCGACCGATGAGTTCGCGGTGCAGCAGACACGCCTTAGCAGCGTGCAATCGCAGTTGACGGCGATTCAACCTCAGATCGCGGCGCTGGCCAACGTCACCACTCAGTCCCCCGATCAAATCAGCCTTGTACAACGCGGCATGGCACTAGCGCGCTACAACACCATCGCCACCAATGAACTGCTCACAATGTCGTTTGCCAGGGCACAGGATATCAACATGGCGCGGCTGCAACAGATGTACATGACGCGGGCCTTTTATAACTCACCCCGATTGCTGGTGGCCATCACATCTTCGCAAGGCGGCACTTTCACCACGAAACTCGACATTCTGAAGCGCGACACGCGCGATCTGGCAGAGGTAGGTCAGTCCATAGGGCAAACGAATCCGCGAAGACCGGGCGCGGCCCAGGAGTTTGAAGTGATGCGCGGCATGATGGAGTCGATGCTGGAGGGGCAGATACTATCCCAGGTAACCGGGCAATCGGCCATCACAATCGACCAGATTTTCGCCGCACTGCCCGACCCCAAAAAATACCTCATCATCATTCAACAAAACGTAGAGGCGCTTGAAAAAACAACTCTATCGGCGACGGCCAAAGCGCGAATCACGCTTTCCGCCGCCGCTGGAAAGCTGATCATCGTGCCCTATCAAATGGTCACAATCGGCAGCGTCACTACGGTAGCGTGGTACGAATACGACCCTGCCAGCGGAGCCACCATCAGCGTGTTTGAAGATGGTGGACACCAGGCGATTGTGGAGTATGTGTTCGCCGATTTCGCCGAGGCGCAGGCCAGAGCAATTCAGGTGAAAATGATCGGCTACATTAATGGCCAATCGCTGGCTGGAATCGCATTTATGTCCGGACTGTTGCAGGCCATCGCGGCGAATGCCGACTTGAACACTGCCTTGGATAATACGGCGAACGCGGTGAAGAACAATATCAATCTAGTATTCAACGATGCGTTCGGCTTTGTCTTGGCGGAAAAAGATGTGCTCGACAATTATCTGTTATTGATGGGGCTCAAGGCTGATATCCCGAAAGCGATAGGGCCAGGGTTTGACGTGCTCTCGCTGTTACAAGGCCTGTTTGAAGGACTCAACGACGGCGTGGCACTGGCCCAACGCGATTTGAAGGCAGACCCGGTCGTGGTGCCGTTCCTTTCGAGCGATCTCAGCCCGGATCAGCCGGCCATAACCACTGGCGCGACCCCAGCGGTAGGAATATCGGTGGTGAGCGATTCGTTGTTCACAAACTCGCTCAATCTGATTCAGCTCCCCACCGTCTACATTGCCAGGATCCAGAACAAAGGGCCTGCTACCGATACGTTCAACATCCGCACCTCAAACGTCGCCAATGGCTTCACTGTTCAAACCAGCCTGGCCGCTGTGCCCGTTGGAGCGGGCAAGACCGGTGAATCGGGGGTCTGCGTAGTTCCCACGGGCACGCTGCCGGCGCCCAATACTCCGGTCTCATTCAACATCGATATCACCAGCGTGAGCAATCCCGCGGTTACCGCAACCACCGTTACCACTTTCACCATGCCCACCCTGCAGAGTGCGGCGTTATTGGCCGACCCGCCAACCGGGCAGGCAACGCCGGGCTCTTCCATCCCGATCAATCTCGTAGTAAAGTCCACCGGCAACCTGGCAGTTGGAAACGTGGACCTTTCGCTCGCATTGCCCGCCGGTGTTTCAGCAAGTACGTTGACGACCCCGGTGGCGCCCGCGGTTGGGCAAAGTCTGTCGCAGGTGGTGACGTTCAGCATCGGCTCATCCGTTGCGCCTGGAACGGAATTGAAAGCAAGGGTCACCGCATCATTCGGCCCAACGGGCGCGCGCCAAACATTCACCACCATTGTGACGCTGCGGGCGACCGCGACTTTTTCGAAGTGCGCGTTGGATGCCTCCGATGCAGCCGTCCGCATCAACCGGTCCAACTTGGGCGGCGTGCTCGACGACCTAGGCTCGGCGATGAACGATTTGGGCTCCGCACCGGGGGATGCCGCGGCTCTGACGCGCGTGCTGGGCTATATAGACAACGTCAACATCCAACTGAATTCACCTTTCCTGACTCCCTATGTTTCTCAGTTGACCGCCCAGCGCGCAGTGTTGGTGGCCGCATCGTCAAGCACCATGGCCAGCGCCTTGAATGGACTGAGCACAATCCTGTGCAGCCTCAACACCACGTTGCTATCGGCCAACAATTACAACTTCAATCTGGCCTTGATCCCAGCCTCCGTGGCCAGCACGCCCACCTCGCCGGCTGTCTTCGGCATTCAGATGTACAATATTGCGAGCTTAACCAAGACCTATGTATTCAGCATCAGCGGACTGCCGCCAGGAGTCACCGCCACGTTCAGCAGACCGGCGATCACGCTGGGGGCATTTGCGGCTGACGGGTCAACGACGCTTACGATTACGCAGTCAAGCACTAATCTGCAAGCGTTCAACTTCACGGTGACAGCGACCATTCCAGACGCACCCAGCAATCAGCGCTCGGCTGCGGGTTCGGTCACGTTACGCAATGAATTCGTCACCGTCGATAACGTCACGGTCACGCCGGGCATCGTCGCTAATCCTGGCGATAACATCACAGTCAACGCCCGCGTGTTCAACGCCGTAAACCAAACCAAGACTGCGTACCTGACACTATGGGTACGAAGCGTAAAAACGGGTAAGCCGGTGCGCACTCAGTTCTTCGGATTTTCGTACGACGCTTCCGTCGACCTCAGTCCAACTACGACGCTGGTCAACGCCACTGTCGCCACGATTCCCACAACAGGTTTCCCTCCTGGCGCATATGTGGCGGAGGTGTATGTTGGGAATGAAAGCGAAGCCGAGACAGGAACCTACCAGTCGTTGGGCAAAGCTAGTTTCTTTATCGGCGCGCCCATCAACGCAACATTGACAGCTACGCCCTCTACTGTAGCCCCTGGTACCAGCGTGGTGCAGGGCAAACTGACCTTCAGCCGCGACACGGCGGTGAATCCCGTCTCCACCTTGCTCGGTGCAACAACTATCCCGGGGACTCCAAAGTCCATCGCCCTGAAGGGTACGGACGCGTATGTCTGTGCCGACTCTTCCATCTCGCGCGTGGATGTCTCTACTCCGGCCAGTCCGGTTGTGAAGAACACGTTCGGTTCGGCGCAACTGACAGGAGGCGGCGTCACAGGATACGTGTCGGTGCCTTGCGCCATTCTGGGAAACAATCTCATCGTGGAGTACAGCCGGCCAAACGGCAACACAACGACGAGTGTGTTGCCGACACAAATCGCGGTCTATAATATTTCCAACCCCGCCAGCCCAACGCTGGTTTCGAACACAGGCTTCCAGAAGCCCGACGCGAACGGCTTGAGCCTGATCGGAAACTATGGATTCACCACCACCTCCGTCTTTTTCTACAACCCCTTTTCGCGGTTCATCTTCGCCATGCGCGGAGATTTCCTCGCGTTCAATCTAACGAATCCCGCGGCGCCCGCATTTGCCGGCACACTCTTCCCCGCCCCGCCGGGCGACCCGGACCGCGGCGGCTACAACCAGATCTTTTCGCACGTGGTGGCAAACCCCACCACCGTTCTTCTGGCCAGCACTACGGCAGGAAGCGTGAGCGGAGGGGATTACTCATCAGGCGTTGGCAACATCGTTGTGGCCGACGTGTCGAATCCGGCGGCGATGTCGATCGTGAAGCAGGTGCAGATCCCCGAAGCACGCCTAACCCAGTCCATTGCAATTCAAGGCAACACGGCAATCGTCGTAGGCGATACACAAGGTTACTATGATGCCTTGTCCGGCCTGGTGGGCAACGTGACGATTTCCTCGCTCGATGTGACCGACCCGCGCAATCCCAAAGTGCTGCAGACCGTTGTGACCGGGCTTACCGACGTGGGCGGCGCGACCGTGGTGGCACTCACCAACAATACCTTCGCAATCGGCGGCACAAGCAACAGCGGAAACCCCGTGCTCGTTTTCGTCGATGCTTCCAATCCCTCGCAGTTGCGCTACATCCCGTACGATGCGTCGGTTGTCTCAACGCCTGTGTTGAGCAGCGGCAATCTCTTCTATTCCATTGGCGCCACCGGGCTGAGCATTTACCGGCTTGACACGGTAGCCGGCCCGCAACTTTCCGCCAGCGTGCAGATTCCGAAAGGAACTGGCGTGACCGTCGATGCAGCGTCGTTCAGCCTTGCCCCATCGCAAGTGACCACGGGCACTGCTTTCGATACATACACGTGGACTCAGCCGGCGGCCAACACCATCACCTGGAACGAAACGCTGACGGGCGTTGTGCCCTCAATACCGAAGCAGGTGCTGGCAGGCGGTACCGTCAATTACACTGCGCCCACGCTTGGCACAGGAACCATTCCGCTACCGCCCGTAGCTGTGCTGGCCGATCAAATCATCAGCATGAATCCGAGCGATGTGAGCGTGTATCCGACCGTGGCAGCCAACTTCCCGGTAACGCTGAAAAACCCTACCAGCGTGCCCCGAACGTATACGTTGAGCGTTCTTGGAGTGCAGGCCGGCTGGGCGCAGGTGCCCGCGCCGGTAACAGTACCCGCGCTCAGCTCAACCACTGTCGCGGTGAATATTACGCCCGATGCCGCATCGTTTGGCAATACCAACTATCTGTTCAGCGTCGTGGCCACCGAGCCTAGCGGCATCAATGGCAGCGTCTTCGGTACTGTCCGCGTACGTGCAAGTATTGACACCGGTTCTGAACAGTCAACAAGAACGTATGGAGTTGTACTAACCGTATCTCCCACGCAACAATCCGTGGGCCTGGGTGATTCGGTGAACTACACGGTCCATGCCGTGAACACCGGGAATACGCAGGTGACGATCGTCTATGACGCATTTTCCAACAGTGGCACAAATCAGTACAACGTCTCATTCCAACCAACAAATTACATCACGATTCAGCCCGGCCTTAAGAATGGCCAGGATTTGGTGATGACCGTCACGGCAGCTCCCAGCGCCACGCCCGGAGTGCAGAACTTCACGGTCAGGGCCGGTTTCAACGGCGCGTCCTATACAGCCGCAGCGTCGGTGAACATACTCCCCGGTGGTGTCACAACAAGATTCAATCCAAACACGGGGACGCCGGCAACGGCCTACCAGATTTTCGTTCAGAACAATGGCAAGGCTACAGACACGTTCGATCTTACGTTGAGCGGGCCGCTGGCGCCTGGATCTTCCATCAGCCCCGCGTCGGTAACGCTTGCGCCTGCCGGACAACAGATAGTAAATGTTTCGCTGGGTGCTATCGACTATGCGCTGCCAGGAAACCTGACGTTGACTGCCACCGCTACTTCGCACAGTAATCCGCTGGTCACCGCCAGCACGAATGCGACCGTCACGGTACCGGGAACCAAAGGCGTTACCGCCGCCTTCACCCCCGGACAGGCGCAGATTACAGTAGCGCCCGGCACCACATCAATCGGCCTGAATGCCGTGAATACAGGCAATGCAGCCGATTCTTTTACCGCGGCAATCGTTGGCACCACAGGCCCTGTGACGGCTTCCCTGATCGGCACGGACAATAATCCCACGCAAACCATCCCTTCATTCCGGTTGGGTGCGTTGTCTAGTGGACGAATCCCTGTGAATTTGGGGCTGCGCTCCGCTGGCTCCGGAAGCGTCACGGTCAAGATCACTTCCATTTCCGACTCCACTGTTTCAGCCACAACAACCGCAACCATTAGCGCCGCCAACGTGCTGCAGCCACCAGTTGCCAATGCCGGTTCTTCGCAGTCAACAACTGTAGGCCGGACGGTGACGCTGGATGGCAGTGCCAGCACCGATCCCAACACCCCAGCGCTTGCGCTGACGTACCTGTGGACTCTGGTTTCGAAGCCAACGGGAAGCACGTTAACCAATGCGTCGATCCAGAATGCGGCCTCGGCCAAAGCCTCGGTCACGCCTGATGCAGTTGGCGCCTATACCTTCCAGATCGCAGTCACAAACAGTGTAGGCAGTTCCACCGCCACGATGAACGTAACAGTGGGAAGCACTGCGCCAACGGCAGGAGTAAGCGCCCCGCAGATCCTGCAGATCGGCGGCACCATCGCACTCGATGGCACAACCAGCATGGACGGCAACACGCCGCCGCTTCCGCTGACCTACCAGTGGACACTCGTCTCCGCACCAACGGGCAGCATTCTGGGCGCGGCTTCCTTGCGCACGCCTGCAGCGGCCAAGGCCAGCTTCATCCCGGATGTTCTGGGCCTCTACGCATTCAAGCTCACCGTCTCAAACGGCACGCAATCGGCATCGGCAACGGTGAATACCAGCGTGGTGGCTGGGCCTCCAGTGGCCGTGGCTCGGGCTCATCAGAACGTGGCCATCGGCTCGCTTGTCTATCTTGATGGCGGCAAATCGTACGACTGGCTGGGGGCTCGCCTCACCTACTTGTGGGATTTTGTTTCCCAACCCGCAGGCAGTTCACTGAGCGCGGCCGACATCGGAAATCGCGGTACGCCACGTCCGTTCTTCACGCCAAGAGCCAACGGTGCGTATACGCTTAAGCTGGTGGTCAACAATGGAACAACTGACAGCGCGGCTTCGCTGGTAACCATCACGGCTTATAACACCGGCTCGGTCCCGCCAACTGCAAATGCGGGCGCCAAGCAGAATGCCGCGCGCGGCAGCGCAGTCACGCTCGATGCGTCGAAAAGCACCGGCGCAGGCACGCTCAGCTATCAGTGGCGCTTCTCGATGGTTCCACTGGGCAGTTCCATTTCCGGCGGAGGACCGACGAACCCAACCGCTATCAAGCCGGCGTTTGTGCCCGATGTAGCGGGCGATTACACGCTCACGGTGCGCGTCACCAACGCATCCGGGTTTGACGAAGACAGCGTGACCGTCTCCGCCTTCGATGGCAACGTGCCTCCCAATACCAACGCGGGGCCCGATCAGATTCTGGCGCTCAGCGTTCCAGCAAATCTCGATGGCCGCGCAACAGCGGATCCCGACCGCGGCCCTCAGCCGCTCACGTACAATTGGAAATTCGAGGCTGCGGCAAACGGTGCGGCCGATAGTGCACTATCGCAAAGCGCCACGACAACCCCATCGTTCACGCCTGACAAGCCAGGCTATTACGTAGTCCGCCTGCAAGCCTTCGACGGCGCCGCCAGCTCGTTTGATAACGTGACCGTTTTCGCGGCGGCCACATGCGATGCCGATGGGAACGGCACCGTACAGCAGCAGGACATCGCAGTAATCAGTGCCGCGCTCGGACTGACGGTCGGAGTAGGCGATCCGCGCGATGCCGATGGCGACGGCGTGATCACCGATGCCGACGTGAAGCTGTGCACCGCGCGGATCTTTACACCTTCACTGCCCAATATCAGCGCGCAGCCGGAGCGCCTGGTATTCAATTTCATGAAGGAAGCTGGCGCACCCAAACCACAGACCGTCTATCTCAATGCGGATTTGCCGATGGGCTACCGGTTGGTCACCACGCCCGCGTGGCTCAATGTTACTCCTGCGTTCGGATCCGTCTCGCCAGGCACGCGGACGCCGCTCAGCGTATCGGTGGATGCGTTGGGATCGATGCCTGCGGGTTACTACGATGGCCTGATCGTTGTGGTGGCGCCTGGCGCGCAATCCAATCCGATTGTACGTGTGCGCGTGCAGGTCACCGATCCGCCACAACTGATCACATTGCCTGGCGAGTTAAGTTTCACCTACGTGAAGGGCAACCCAGCGCCGCAATCGCAGGTGCTCTACGTGACCGCCAGTGCGCGGCCGATTCAATTTGACGCAGCCGTTACAAGCGGAAGCTGGCTCATGGTGAACCCGAACCATACGCAGATACCGGCAAATCTCTCGGTGGTCGTGACACCCGATGGGCTCCCTGCGGGCGACTATGTAGGCATGATAGCCATCACTTCACCAGACGCGACAAACAGTCCTAAGACAGTGAAGGTGAACTTGAAGGTGATAGCCCCGTGAGGTGGGGCGGGCTTCAGCAAAGCCAACGAGAATCCGCGGGTAGAACGTGAATGTGCCCGGAGGACCGCTCCCTTACGGTCGCGGCTCGGTGAGCAGCAGGCAT
>CAIRSA010000242.1 GCA_903881085.1 uncultured Acidobacteriia bacterium | reverse complement strand
CGCGTCGCATTTGGGACCCCAATTGCCCTCCACCGCAATGCCCCAATGAATCGCTCACCCAATCGGAAGCTCGCCTCTTCAACGCAATGTAAGCGACATTGGAGTGCCACTCTGTGGCCTAATGGCATTCGGCCCTCTTCGAGAAGTAACCTCCACCTCCGCAGATTCACCAATTTCCTCCACGCTGCTACGGCTGCTCTGGACTGAAGCGCCAAACGTTTCCAGCGCGCAAGTTGGAAAGCCAAACAGAGCCATGCGCAATTCGGATGGAATCGCCGCCATCGCCAAACCACTGCTTCACAACCTTGTTGGTTGCAGGATCGATCTGCGTGATCGGGATTTCAAACACAGTGGCCCAGACATAACCTGCGCCATAGGCGATCTCACCGCCCGTACCAGGCAGGCCGCATTCAATGTTGGCCAGAAGCTTGCCGGTCTTGGCATCCACCCGTGAGACAGTGCCATCGCCTTGATTCAAGGTCCAGATGGAGCCGCCGCCTGCTGTAACGAAACGCGGCCGCGGACCGACTTCCGTGGAGAACACCACCTTGTTGGTCTTAGCATCCACGCCGGTGAGCATGTTGGAGTCAGGAGAGGTGACCCAGATCTTGCCATCCCCAAACACCACGCCTGCCGACTTCGGAGGCACGGGCACTTCAGCGGAGACGGTGTTTGTTTTGGGATCGATCTTGGACAGCACCCCCTTGGCGTCGCTGACAATCCAAACGCCATCCTGGCTGGCGGCGATGCCGCCTTCGCTCTCAGAGGGCGAGACCTGCAGGGTTGCGACAACAGTATTGGTCTTGATGTCGACTCGAGAAATCGTTTTGTCAGCGCAGTTGGGAACCCAGATGGAACCGAATCCAGCCGCCAGGCCCGAGCAAGGTTTCTTGCCGACTTCAATCACCGCCGTCACTGTGTTGCTCTTCGGATCCATGCGGTGCAGCGAATTCTTGGGACCATTCGAGACCCACTCCGCCTCTGAAGTGGATACCTGCCAGTCCGGCGTGCCAGGGGCTGAAAACACGGCATCGGGAGTAATGGCTTTAATGTCGCGCTTCACGCCTGGCGTGGAGACACCGGGCCGTGGCGGGCGCTTGGGCCGCTGCTTCTTCTGACCTCCGTCTGGAGCCGTAGCGGTTGGCGCCGCTTCCTGGGCAGTCAGAATGAGTGCGCAGCACGCAGCTCCGCCAAATGCGCTAAGTAGAACTTTCTTGATTTGCATAGATTTGCTATTCAGCCAGCGTGGCGATCACGCGCTTCGGATCAAACCGCTTCACTTTTCCCGCTGCCACATCGGAGAGCCATACGGCGCCCGTTGCGGCCGAAACATAGCCGCCACCAGCACCCCAAAACTGCTGAGCCACGCGCTCCTTTTCGGCCTTCGTATCGATGCGGGTCAGCGGAAATCCAGTCTGCGTCACCCAAAGCCAGCCATCGCCAAATGCAATGTTGCCGCCTGCGCCAGGCACGGCCAGATCAAGGGTCTTCACAATTTTGTTTGTCTTGGGGTCGATGCGCTCGATCTTGCCTTCCTTGCCGCAAAGCACCCACACGGAACCGTCGCCAAAGGCAATCGACCGTGCACCGGCGGAGACTTCGATTCGCTTGTCGACCAAAAACGTAGCTGGGTCGATGCGTAGAATCCGCGATTCAGCAGGGCAGGTCACCCACAGCGAACCCTCGCCAAATGCGACGCTGTTGCAGCTGGCTGGAAGGCGCATTTCGCCGACGACTTTGTTCTGGTCCGGGTCGATCCGCGAAAGCGTTGACCTCGCATCGGTCAACATCCAAACACTATCGGTGGTGGCCGCCACGCCAATGGTGACGTCAGCAGTCCCGCTACCGATAGTTGCGGTAATCTTCTTCGCCTTGGGATCAAAGCGCGTGATTGTTTGCGACCCGCACGATGGGATCCACAGCGAATCGAAAGCAAACACACTTCCGGAGCATGGCTTGGCAATGGCGGGAATCTCGTCGAGCGGCTTGTTCGTCTTCGCATCCAGCCGAACCAGCCGGTTCTTCCCGCTGTCGGGTACGATGACAGACTCGCCAATGGTAACCCAGCCTGGCGTTGAAACCTCAATCTCGGCTTCGGCTTTCAGAAGTTCGATGGGAATTTGCACGCCGGGCGTACGGATGCCAACTTTCGGCGGCAACGCCGCTGCTGACGGGCCTTTGTCAGTCTTTCCTGCAGGTGGCGCGGCCAATGCGGCAAGCGTCATGGCGCCATAGACGAATAGTCCAGGTGCGGTTAATACGCGCATGGGAACCTCTCTCAAATGTTCTGATCGGGATGTTCCGTACAGGGGGACGACGCGACAGGTGGCGTCAGTGGGTAGGCGGCAAGGCCGTAAAAATCCAAGTATACGGCGTTTTTCAAAAATACGCCACATGCAATCGATCACAACTTTGAATCCACGCCATTGGATTGCTGGATGGGTTCTTCATCTTGACTTTCTACCGAATTGGGCGCATTCTAAAAAGTGACTTCCTGCACACGTTGGAAGTTCCCACGTTGACGTCTGTCCCAAGGCCCGGTCGGCCTACCTGCTCCTTCTGTCGAGCACATTCAAAACTTGATCCAGTTCAAATTTAGAAGGTGACGGAACTCAGATGCGAACTTCATTTCCGGGTATTCGGATTGTGTATTCTGCTTTTGTCCTGATGCTCGCCGGATTCATGCCGGTCGCGCTTCACGCAGCTCCGGACGCTGCCTCGCTCGACTTTTTCGAGACCAAGATTAGACCCATTTTGGCCAACAATTGCTACGCTTGCCACACCACGGCGAAGAAGGGCGACCTGCGCCTGGACAGTGCGGAGGCGATGTTGAAGGGCGGTTCGCGAGGCCCAGCCATTGTTCCCGGGCGGCCCGAAAAAAGCGTCCTGATGACCGCAGTCCGGCACGGCGACCCGGAGTTCAGCATGCCCGTCGGAAAGAAATTGAAGGACACCGAAATCGCCGATCTGGCTGATTGGATCAAGGCCGGTGCGGTCTATCCGAAAGCGGCGACGATCGCCGCAGCTCCGACAGACGGCAAGTTCACGATCTCCGAAAAGCAGCGCCAATTCTGGTCGCTGGTTCCGTTTGTCACGCCGCCAATACCAGCGGTGAAAGACACGAAGTGGCCGAAGTCCAACGTAGATAAGTTCGTGCTGGCGAACTTGGAAAAACAGGGGTTGAAGGCGGTGTCAGCTGCCTCAAAGCGTGACCTGCTGCGCCGCGCGACATTCGATCTGACGGGCCTGCCGCCGACGCTGGAAGAGATTGCCGATTTTGAAAAAGATACCTCGCCCACGGCCTTCGCGAAAGTCGTGGACCGCCTGCTTGCCTCGCCCCACTACGGCGAACGTTGGGGTCGAGTGTGGCTTGACGTCGCTCGTTATGGCGAAGACGATTACCGCAGCTTGAATCAGAACCCAAGGGGCTACCGTCCCTATCCAAAAGCATTTGCATACCGCGACTGGGTGATCCAGGCTTTCAACGACGATCTTCCGTACGACCAGTTTGTAACCGCTCAGTTGGCCGGCGATTTGATGGATCCCAAAGTGCGCCACAAGATGCTGCCAGCCACCGGTTTCCTCGGCCTCGGCCCCTGGTATTACGACAACGGCTCGAATGAGGTGACCCGCGCCGACGAGCGGCACGATCGTGTAGACGCCGTGACGCGCGGCTTCCTTGGTATGACTGCCGGATGTGCACGCTGCCACAACCACAAATACGACCCGATTCCGCAGAGTGATTACTACGCCATTGCCGGTGTCTTCTTCAACACGATTTACGAAGAGTATCCGCTTGCGCCAAAGAAGGTAGTGGACGAGTTCGCCAAACTGGAAGAGGATCTGGACCGCAAGCAGAAGGTGCTGCAGGAAGAGAATCAGACGTTCACCACCAACCTTTCGCGCACCCTCGCACTACAGATTTCCAACTACCTGCAAGGCGTTTACGAAGTGAGCGGCAAGCCAAAGAAAGAGATGGCGGCAGTGGTGGAAGCGCGTAAGCTCGACTACGAACTCCTCGACCGCTGGATCAGGTATATGGCCAAGCCGACGGACAAATATAAGAACAAAGACGCTTGGCAGGCCATGATCAAGAAGGGCGGCACGCCTGACGAAGCGAAGAAGCTTGCTGAAAAACTGCAGGAAGAAGCCATCGCCGTGATGCTCGAAAAGACCGATCTCGACGCGCAGAACAAAGTAATTGCCGACAAAGATCTGGATGGCACCAAGCCGAAGAAGCGTACCGATAAGCCAAGCAACTTCGTATCGTTCAAGGATTTCAATCCCGGCTCGTGGCTGCGCCTGCTCTCGCTGCCGGAAGATCAGAGTAACTTCTGGACAGAGATCTATCAGCGCGAATTGAATGATGCCGATGACCCGACGGCGATGATGGCGGCCGGTATGCGTATGGGCAAACCCGGCGTGCTGATGTTCCGCGGTTGGGCACTACAAACGCGTCTCGGCGCCGATGCCCAGGCAAAGCTGAAATCGTTGCAGGACGATGTGGACTCAGCGCGCAAAAAGCTCGACCCGCATTACCCCTTCGTGCATGGTGTTCGCGATTCTGAAAAGCCGGTCAACATTCAACTTGCACGGCGTGGCAACCCGGAAAATCTGGGCGAAGAGGTGCCCCGCCACTTCCTCTCGCTGCTGAGCAAGGGTGAACCGAAGCTCTACACCGCAGGCAGCGGACGTCTGGAGATGGCGCAGGAGATCGCTTCGCAACCGCTTGCTACACGCGTGATGGTGAACCGCATTTGGAAAGCGCATTTCGATACGGGTCTGGTGGAAACGCCAAGCAATTTCGGTGTGATGGGCGAACGCCCGTCAAACCCGCAGTTGCTGGAATACCTGTCATCCACATTTGCCAAGAACGGCATGTCGATCAAGAAACTGCACCGCGAAATCATGCTGAGTTCGGTCTATCAGCTGAGCACGCAGAACGACGAAGCCAACTTTGCCAAAGATTCGGGCAATCGCAGCTACTGGCGCTTCAATCGCCGCCGTCTGAGTGCGGAAGAGTTGCGTGATTCCGTGCTGAGCGTGGCCGGCAATCTTGACGATGCCGTGGCCGGGCCTTCGGAAGACCTGACCCCGGCCTTCAAGCGCCGCACAGTCTACGGCAAGGTGAGCCGCTATAAGCTCGATACCTATCTACAGACCTTCGACTTCCCGGCGCCCAACATCAGCGCCGAAAAGCGCTTCACCACCACCGTTCCGCTGCAGCGCCTGTTCCTGATGAACAGCGACTTCATGCAATTGGAATCCGAAGAACTTGCCAAGCGCGTCGCGGCCGAACCAGACAACCGCTCGCGCATCCGCAAAATCTATCAACTGGCCTATGGACGCCTGCCAAACGAAGCGGAAATGAAGATCGGTCTCGAGTATCTGAAAACAGAACCGCTGCGTGAATACGAAGAGAACAAGAAGAAGGCCGCCGAAGGCGAAGGTGGCAGAGGTGGCCGTCGCCGTCCGGGTGGCGGCGACAGCGCCGCAGGTAAAGACGGCGCTGCAGCTAAAGATGGCACCGCAGCCAAAGTGGAGCCCGCTAAAGACGGCGCGCCAGCAAAAGACGACGCCTCCAAAAAGGATGCGCCAGCGGCCAAAGATGCAGCGCCAGTCGCCGACGCAGTTTTCGGCGAAGGACAGGGTCAAGGCCAAACCCCGGCAGCCGAAAACGCCGCCATGGGCATGGGAATGATGGAAGGCATGCCCGGCATGGGCGGACGGCGTGGCATGGGCGCTGCGCCTGCGCCGGAGATCAAGTACGAACCCACCGCCTGGGGCCGTTACGCCAAGATCCTTCTCAGCTCGTCGGAATTCTTATTCATTAACTAAGGCTCAATAGAATGTCATCTCATAAATCGAAAAACCCACTTACCCGGCGCGAAGCCTTAAGGCGCGTCGGCAATGGATTCGGCATGATGGCTTTTGCCGGCATGCTCAATCAATCCCTGGCGCAGGCCGGAGCGGTTGTCTCGCCCGACGGCGGAATATTGACCGGCAAGCTCGATCATCCGCAACGCGTGAAGCGAGTGATCTTCCTGTTCATGAATGGCGGCTGCTCCGCCATCGACAGCTTCGATCCCAAGCCGGCCCTGGAAAAATACGATGGTCAGCCGCTGCCAGGCGGCGACATCAAAACAGAACGTCGAACTGGCGAATTGATGAAGTCGCCGTTCAAGTTCAAGAAGTACGGCCAGTCCGGCATGGACTTGAGCGAACTGTGGCCCAACTTGGGCGAAGTGGCGGATGACATCTGCTGGATCCGCTCGGTCTACACGGAGATCCCTAACCACGAACCGGCCTGCCTGATGATGAACACCGGCGCCAATCAGGCCGGTCGTCCGGCGGTTGGATCGTGGATCACGTATGGCTTGGGAACAGAGAATCAAAACCTGCCTGGCTATGTTGTTCTTTGTCCCGACGTGCCGACAACCGTTGGTCCTCCGCTATGGAGCAACGGCTTCCTGCCGGCGATCAATCAAGGCACCTACATTTCCAACCAGGTGCAAACCGCGGGTGCCGACGGCATGGGTGAAATGATGGATGACCCCATGAAGCCTGCCGAGAAAGACAAGAACGGCAAAGAGATCCCGAAGAAGGTTGTCATTGAAAAAGGTTTCGACCCGAAGAAGCTGGTCAGCTACGTCAACAATCCGAAATTCAGCCTGCCCGAACAACGGCGCGAGATGGACCTGCTGCAGAAGATCGAAGGTCTGCGCAAAGAGGAGACAGGCACGGATGCGCAAGTGGAAGCGACCATCAAATCGATGGAGGTCGCCTACCGCATGCAGACCGAGGCTCCGGAAGTCTTCGACGTGCGCAAGGAATCGCAAGCTACGCTCGATATGTACGGCCCAGGCCCTGTGGCGCGTGGCGCGTTAACCGCTGTTCGCCTGGCGGAAAAGGGCGTGCGCATGACGCAGCTCTACTATTCCAAGGGCGATCCGTGGGATGCGCATGGCGACATCTTTGCTCACAAAGTGAACGCCAAGAACTCAGACAGGGCGTTTGCGGCGGTGATCAAAGACCTGAAGCAGCGCGGCATGTGGAAAGACACGCTGGTGGTATGCGGCTCGGAATTCGGGCGCACTCCCGTGCGTGAAGTGGGTGGCGGAGGCCCCGGCGTGAAGCGTGGGCGTGACCACAATCCATTCGGGTTTACTATGTGGCTCGCAGGCGGAGCGGTGAAGGCCGGCAAGATCTACGGCGCCACTGACGACTTCGGCTTTAAGGCTGTAGACAAGCCCACGCACGTGCATGACATCCACGCAACGATCCTATACCTGATGGGTATAGACCATTTGAAACTAACGTACAAGTACAGTGGCCGCGATTTCCGCTTAACGGATGTTGCTGGCAAGGTGATTCACGATATCGTTGCATAGAGTTTTGAAAATAAAAGCGTTCCGGTTGCCGCGATCCGCGCGGGCCGGAACGCTTTTGTCATTATCGGACCGATAGGTTATTTTAATTTGACTCCCCTCCTTCCGTGTCCTAATCTAACAGTCAGGGTTGTCTTTTCCTCCCTATGTTAGGGATTTCTCTTTGGCTGATGTGAAGCCAATTGTTCCACTCTCTCCTTGTATGAGGCCTTGCTGACTCTGTCGCACAGTCCCGCTGCGCATTTACCGCTCAAAACCAAAAACTAGGAGATTGATTGATGATAAGGCTTGCCATCGTTATGTTTGGCATGATTGTGCCGCTCGCTGCACAAACAAGCTCTCTGCAGGGAACCATTACCGACGAGCAGGGCGCTGTGATCCCCGTGGCCATCGTAACCGCGACCAACCAGGACACCGCGGCCGCTCGTAAGTCGGTAGCCGACGAAGCAGGTAACTTCACCTTCGTTCAGATGCCCCCTGGCACCTATAAAATCGAAGTGGTCAAACCCGGCTTTTCCACGTACAAGTCGCAAGTTCGCCTCCAGGTGAGCGTGCCGGCAACACTGAATATCCAGCTCGGCGTTAGTCAGAACAACTCTGTTGTTAATGTAACAGCCGAGGGCTCACAGGTGAATACGCAGGACGCGACAATCGGTAACCCATTTACGCAAAAACAGGTACGCGATCTGCCCTTGCAGACTCGAAATGTGGTTGAGTTGCTGAGCTTACAGCCCGGCGTTGCTCCCACTGGCGAAGTGCTGGGTGCAAAGAAAGATCAGAACAACATCACGCTGGATGGCGTGGATGTGAACGACAATCAGAATGCTGGCGTGACGAGCACGAATCCGTCGGGCTTCAACTCCGCACTGCCTGTGCCGCTGGATTCAGTTCAGGAGTTCCGCACTACGGTGGTCGGACAGGGCGCTGACCAGGGACGTTCCTCAGGCGGCCAAGTATCACTCGTTACGAAGAGCGGATCGAACGCCTTCCATGGTTCGGCATACGAATATATGCGCAACACGCTGACGGCTTCCAATAACTGGTTTAGCAACCGTTCCGGCGTTGCACGCCAGGCTCTGGTGCGCAACCAGTACGGCGCTTCGCTGGGCGGCCGTTTCATCAAGGATCGCGCTTTCTTCTTCTTCAACTGGGAAGACCGCAAAGACCGCAGCGCCACGGCGCAAACGCGAATCGTACCATCCGAGACCTACAAACAAGGCATCATCAACGTGCAGCTGAGCACTGGGAAAGTAGTTGCACTGGACCCGACCGACATCAAGAACATCGATCCTCTGCACATCGGCTTCAGCCCGGCTATGCTGACTTACCTGAAACAATATCCCGCCGGCAACGATCCGCTCTCTTCGGCTGACAAGGGGTTGAACTTCTCCATTCTGCGCTTCAACGCTCCGCAGCACCTCGACAACCGCGCTTATGTGAGCAGAATGGACTTCAACATCGATAAGGGCGGCAAGCATACGGTTTCATTGCGCGGCACGCTGAACAACGCCAAACAGGATTCCACTCTGGCACAACTGCCTGGACAGGACGCCGCGGTAAAGACCATCGACAACTCACGCGGCATGGGCGCTCGCTACACCACGGTGTTGACACCGAGCCTGGTGAACGTGTTCAATTATGGCTACACGCGCATCGGCCTTTCAGGCACCGGCAGCAGCGCGGTGCTTCCCACCTTCTACACGGCCAGCCCGACCAATGTTGCGACAGCCGCACGCCCCTCGCAGCGCATTTCTCCGACGACCAACGTAATCGACGACATGACCTGGTCAAAGGGTGCGCACACCGTACAGTTTGGCTTCAATATGCGCTTTATTGAGAACGATCGCACTTCGTTCAACAACCTGCCGAACTACAGCTTCAGCCGCAACACGCTGAAGGGCCTTGGCGGTGATATCACCGCCGCGGTTTCCTCCTACGTGAATGGCACGCTGAACTCCGGCACCAACGTAACGAACGCATTCGGACAGGCGCTGGGTATCATCAACCAGTTTGGCGCTACGTACAACTTCGGCATCGACGGCAAGAGCATTCCTTTCGGTAATTCAATCAGCCGCGCCTTCAAGACCAGCGAGTATGAGTTCTACCTTCAGGATTCATACAAGCTTCGCAAGGACCTGACGTTGACCTACGGCATCCGCTACAGCATCAACAAGCCGCCTTACGAAAAGAACGGTGTGCAGGTTGTGCCGCAAACTCCGCTCAGCCAGTTCTTTGCTGACCGCGTAGGCGGACAGGCAGCCGGAATCCCAGGCTTCGCAGTGGCCAACCCCCTGATCAAGTACAACCTGGGCGGTCCTGTGAATGGCGGCGCGGACTACTATCCGTCCGACAAGAACAATTTCGCTCCTCGCATTGGTATTGCATGGCAGCCGAAGTTTGATGGCATGGCCGGTACGCTTTTCGGCAAAGGCTCTGTAATTCGCGCCGGCGCTGGCATGACCTATGACCGCTATGGCAGCAACCTCGCGGTGCAGTTCGCCAATTCCGGTTCGCCCGGCCTCGCAACAACTGTTTCGCAGCCGGTGAATACAGACTTCACCACGGCGTTCCGCTACACAGGCAGCGCGCTGCCCTCCATTCCGACCACAACCGGCGGCACTTTCCCGCTGACTCCGCCTACCGTCGTCGGCGGCTTCAACAGCCTCACCGGGATCTCCAGCGATCTGAAGGCTCCGTATCAGTATCTGATGAACGTCAGTTACTCTCGCCCCCTGCCGAAGAGCCTCAGCCTGGAAGTCGGCTACATCGGCCGCTTGAGCCATGCCGGCATTCTGCAGCAGGACTTTGCACAGCCATTGACCCAGTTCAAGGACACGAAGTCCGGCACCACCTGGGGACAGGGCGTAGGCCAGTTGCGCTCATTGTATGAATCGGGCTTGACTCCGGCACAGGTGAAAGCCAACCCGAGCCTGGTGCCGCTGGTGCCTTTCATTGAGAACATCTTCCCCGGCGCAAAGAACTACCAGATTACTGGCAGCGCCAGCGCCAACTACTTCTACAATACCTTTGGCTCTAACGCCGGCAGCGAACTCGACGGCTTGAACGAAATGGATCGCGGGCGGCAGGCAAATGGATCGTGCATTGCGGTCTATGGCTGCAACACGTTCTTTGCGTTGCAGGCAGCTGGTGTTACTTCTTACGTCAACGCCGGCCACGCTGCATTCAACGGCATGCATGTGGTTCGGCGCCGCGCACTGGCCAAGGGCTGGGGCTTCGATATGAACTACACCTGGTCGCACTCGCTCGATAACTCTTCGTTCACCGAATCTGTGATCGGCAGCATCCAGGATTCGTTCAACCCGAACTCGTTCCGCGGACCTTCGGACTTCGACATTCGCCACAACCTTACGGCCAATTTCGTGGTCGAACTTCCGTTTGGCGCTGGCAAGAAGTTCCTGAACCGCGCTCCGAAGGTGGTGGATGCTGTGTTGGGCGGCTGGCAGATTTCATCGCTGGAAACCATGCGCAGTGGCACTCCGTATAACGTTTCTAACGGCGGTATCTACTCCACCAACTACCTGACCTCGTCCATTGGCATTCTGAAGCCGGGCGCAAGCTTACCAGCCTCTGCCCGCTTCGACCAGAACGGCATTCCCAGCGTCTTCGCAAACACCAATGCGGTAAACAGCTTCATTGGCCAGTATCCGGGGACCACTGGTTCTCGCGGCATATTGCGCGGACCTTCGTTCTTCAATACGGACATCGCGATCAGCAAGTCGTTCAGTATGCCGTTTGAAGGACATCGTTTGTCGGTTCGCGGCGAAGCGTTCAACTCCTTCAATAACGTGAACTTCCTCGGTGCAACTCCCAGCCTGGCCAGCCCGTCCACCTTCGGGCAGTTGGGCAGCGCAGCTGACGCTCGTGTCATGCAGTTCGCATTGCGTTATGAATTCTAACGCAACGGCGATTCTGCTCTCTGTCTCTCTGGCGGTGGCGGCTTATGCCGCCCCGCCGGAGGGCGGTTCCCTTCAACCCGGCACCCTTCCCCACACCTGGCTTAGCGGCGGCCCCAACTGTGTTACGGTTCCCGATTGGCAAGTCAACGAATACAACGAGAACTTTTACATTCTGCGCGAGTCGGGTTGCACCAACTACGAAAAACCTTTCCTCTATCTCATCTTCGGCAACGAAAAAGCCCTCCTCGAAGATACAGGCGCGGGGCCTGTCCAAACCGCCCCGTTTGTCATGTCTCTGCTGGAAAAGTGGGCCAAGAAAAACAACCACGCGCCAGTGAAACTGGTGGTGATCCATTCCCACGGACACGGCGATCACATCGCCGGCGATAAGCAGTTTCAAGCGCTGCCCAACGTGGAGTTCATCGCCGCGGAACCTGCGGCCCTGCAAAAGGCGGCGGGCATTTCTAACTGGCCAGAGGGTCAGGGCTCAATCGACTTAGGCGGTCGCATCATCGATGTGCTGCCGATCCCCGGTCATAACAACGCCAGTATCGCCCTCTACGACCGCGCCACCGGAAACCTGCTCACTGGCGACAGTCTCTATCCCGGACGCCTCTACGTCTCCACAACCGAGGTTCCCGTCTTCGCTCAAAGCGCCCGCCGCCTTGCTGCCTTCGTTGAAACACACCGCGTCTCCCACGTGCTCGGCACCCACATCGAACAGACCTCAACTCCCTATGTCGATTATCCAACCGGCACCGTCTACCAACCCGCCGAACACTCACTCGAACTGACCCGCGCCCATGTCCTCGAACTGAACCGTGCCTTCGAACAAATGAAGGAGCCGGCAACCGTCGCTCTCCCCGACTTCACCATCTCCGTCCGCGCCCCCAGACCGCCGCGCTAGAATTGCGCCTGCGGCGCCCGGCTGCCAGGTTCATACTTCGAAGGCCAGTATTTTCAATACTTTCCACTCAAAAAATCAACAACTATGCATTTGTGAACCTTTGCTATATAATTACATACATGTATACCCGCCACCTCGGTCGGCGCATCGATTACCTCCTCCCCCACACCCCCGCCATCGTCCTGCTCGGCGCCCGCCAAGTCGGCAAAACTACCCTCGCGATCCAAGCGGGATCCGAAAAGCCGTCTATTTACTTAGACCTGGAAGACAACGACGACCGCGCCAAGCTCGCCAACCCGGCACGCTACTTCGCCGAACACGAAAACGAACTTATCATCCTTGACGAAGTTCACCGCCTACCCGAACTCTTCCAGCAACTACGCGGTGTCATCGACAAAGGCCGCCAATCCGGCAGCGGCAACGGCCGCTTCCTCCTGCTCGGCTCAGCCGCCATGGACCTGCTCCAGCAAACCGGCGAAAGCCTCGCCGGCCGCGTCTCTTATCTGGAACTGAACCCCCTCGACGTCCTCGAAACTGGCCCTGCCGATACCGAGAAACTCTGGGTCCGCGGCGGCTTCCCGCGCAGCTTCCTCGCCGAAACCGACGACCTCAGCATGGAGTGGCGGCGCAACTTCATCCGCACCCACCTCGAACGTGACGTGCCGCAATTCGGCCTGCGCATCCCCGCCGAAACCCTGCGCCGCTTCTGGACCATGCTCGCCCACAACCAGAGCCAGCTGCTGAATGTCTCAAACATCGCTCAAAGCCTGGGTGTCTCCGGCAAAACCGCCGCCAGCTATCTCGACCTGATGGTCGACCTGCTCCTCGTCCGCCGTCTCCAGCCCTGGTCCGGCAACGCCGGCAAGCGCCTGGTGAAATCGCCGAAGGTCTATGTCCGCGATAGCGGCATCGCCCACGCTCTGCTTGGCATTCGCGACAAGGAAGCCTTGCTCGGCCACCCGGTAGCCGGCCAAACATGGGAGAGCTACGTCATCGAAACCATGATCAACCTCGCCCCCGAAGGTACAGCGGCGAACTTCTACCGCACCTCGAACGGGACGGAAATCGATCTGATCCTCACCCTGCCCGGTGACGAACGCTGGGCCATCGAAGTCAAGCGCAACTCCGCACCCAAACTCGAACGCGGCTTCCACTCCGCCTGCGCCGATATCGCCCCAACCCGCCGCTTCATCGTCTATCCCGGCGACGAACGTTTCCCACTTGATGATTCGACAGACGCTATCAGCGTCGCGGGCCTGACCCAACTACTTCAAGCCCTCTCCGTCCCGCGCGCAGCAATCCATTCCTGAAACTCGCTCAGGGCATCGAACGTGCTATTTACCCAACGCCGGAATGTACGTAACCGCCCCATTCCCTGTGCGTATCCCCAGGCCCACAATGTCGCCACTAGAAGAGGTCAACTCAACCACTCCGCGCGACGGTGCGTTGGCCGGCATCGCCACCGCAAACGCCGCATGCTGCCGCCGCGCCAGCGGCACCGCGTCTTGCGATGCAATCACATCCCCGGCCTCATTCCGCAGGGTCACCGCAACGGTCGTATCGTTCGCTGCACTAGCGTTCGCAATCGCCACGCCTAACCCCATACTGCTATCGAACGGAATCACCAGCCGTCGCGCCCCATTGGCCAGTAAAGGCGCTGCCGACTCCTGCCCGCTGCTCATCATGCGGTACGTCACCGTGCCGCCCACGCACTGGCTGCTCAGCACTTCAGCCCACCCGCTCACGGTGTCAGCAGGCAAACCACTTGACTCGATGCTCTGCGAACCGCCCACCGCAATCGTTCCGCTCGTCGAAGTCAGAGCGCCCCCGTCTCCCAAGTAGTTCACCGTAAAAGCCGCCGCTGCCGCATCGCAGTTCACCAGCGTCAACGTGGTCTTCCAATCCGCGCCTTCGGCAATCTGCGGCACTATTTTCGTCGATGCGGCTTCCTGCACCACCGCCTCCACCATACTCACCAAGCCCTGCTTTGTCCGCACCGCCACGCCTGCCAGCGGGCCGCTCGATTGATCCACCTTTGCCACCCCCCGTGCGTCAGTTGACCTAACCGGCAGTGTCAACGCAGCATGGCCATTGGGTGCAATCGCCACGGCTGACTCCTCTGAAATCGTCTTGCCCGCCTCACTCAACAAGGTGAACGAACTGATGCCGCGCACATTCGTGCCCGGTGTCACCACCCCCAACTCCATCGCCGAGCCGCCCGTGTTATCGAACGGAAAAAACAACGCAGGCCCCGTATTCGCCCGCATCCGGTAAGCCGTCTCCGGCGCCGCGGCCGACGGCCTGTACAGCGCCACCCCGTCCACCGCCTGCGGACTCGTCAACTGCGCCCACCCCGGACTTTCCGCGGCAATCGACTGCGATCCACCCGCCGCCAGCGAGCCCGTCACCTTGTTCGCCGCCAACCCGTTATCGCCGAAAAACCGTACCGTGAACGTCGCCGGCGCCACATCCAGATTCACCACCGTGATCGACGTCTGCGCGCCGCCCCCTGCTCCAACATGCGCCGCCACGGAATTCGTAACGTCCGGCTGAACCGTCTCATCCCGCGGCCACGCCGCATCGGCAGCCGGCAGGTTGGGGTCTGCCACAATCTTCAAATCGGCGCAGTGATGATAGAAGTAGTCCGCCCCATGCTGCGCCATAAACTCGATGATCTGCAGCGTGCAATGCGCGCAGTTGATGTTCGGCAGCACCACCTGCGTGTTCCATTCGTCAGGTGCAGAATCGGTGTGCGCCAGCAACCCGTCGGCCAGTACAGGAACTCGCGGCGGAGACTGAATCGCCGCACTGATCGAGTTGCCATACTGATCCGCCACCACCGCCGGATCCGGCGGCAGTTCATCGCGCGACTTCACCGCCAGCGCCACCCTGTAATGTCCCGGATGCTCGATAAACTCCTGCAACCGCAGCGTCAGAGGATGTCCGCCCTTCGCCTCAGTCACAACACCCGACGCCGCTCCCAAGCCGCAAGGCGGCCCGCCCTTGCCCCCATCCTCGGTCGATAAAGCCGATGCCGGCGTTATTAACGCGAAATGCGCCTCTGCGGGAGCGCACAAAAGAAGCAACAAGAGTAAGCGAAGGGTTCCCATGGTTCTGCCTCACAGTGTAGCCGAAGCCTTGGCTTACGATTGTGAAATTATAAGAGCGGCCCCGTGTCCCCCGGCAGCATCACCCGCCGCATCAGCTTCAACGGCATCGGCCCCGCCTTCACGAACTCATCGTGAAACCCGCGCAGCGAATAACTCGAGCCTTTCGCCTTCTTATAATCCTCGCGTAACTTAAAGATCTGCAACTTACCAAGCGTGTAATACAAGTAAGTAGGATTGTAAGCTCCCCGCCG
This sequence comes from uncultured Acidobacteriia bacterium, assembly GCA_903881085.1. GTDB lineage: Bacteria > Acidobacteriota > Terriglobia > Bryobacterales > Bryobacteraceae > CAIRSA01. The sequence goes on along the minus strand of CAIRSA010000242.1, from coordinate 28,603 downwards.
CGCCTCCTCATAAGCATTCGCCGGCTGTTGCGCGCCCTTTTCCACAAACAACTTCGCGCCGTCTTCCACCGTCATCCCCTGCGTATGCATCTTGATCCCCGCCACATAGCGGCAGTCCCGCAGCAATGCCTCTGAAAGCTGCGCAAGCCGGATCTTCGCATCGCCGCCGCCGAAGCCCTCCTCAATCATCATCTGCTCCGAGTAATGCGCCCAGCCTTCTACGTTCGTGTTGGCCCCTGCTAACTTACGCGTCTTAGTCGGAAACTTCCCCACATACACAAACTGCATGAAGTGCCCCGGAAACGCCTCATGAATCGTAATCATCTCCATCACGGACTTATTGAACAGCCGCAGATGCTCTTCCTTGTGCTTCGCGTCCCACTCTTTCTCTGGCGGCGTGATGTAATAGAACGCCTCGGTAGCCTTGGTCTCATAAGCCCCCGGAGTATCCATCGAAGCAAACCCTCCGTTTCGCTCAAACGGAGGCGTCTCCGTCACAATCGGCCGCACCTCGCTCGGCACCGTGATGATCTGTTTGTCGATCAAAAACTGCCGGATCGAATCGATCGTCCGCTTCCCTGACGCGATCAAATCCGCCTCCGACGGGTGCTCCAGGTTCAACACATCCATCGCCTGCGCCGGTGTCTTCCCCGGGGCCACCAGCTTCGCCGTCTCCACAAACGCCGCGTAATCCTTCGCCAGATTCGCCTCGCCTATGGCCAGCACCTTATCGAGCGGCGTATCCACCATATCGTCGTACAGAAGTTTCTTGCTGAAGTTCTCCGCGCCGATCGCGTACTTGCCCTTCGACCGCGGCAGCAGGTCGTTCTTCAGCCACGCCGCCGCGTCCTTCATCGCCTTCGCCGCCGCGCCATTGGCCTCGTTGAACTCCTTCGACAAAGCCTCGTCGCCCGTCAGCGACTCCTTGGCCCACCCTGGAACCGTATCGGTAAAGAACCCCACCGAGCCTTCTGCGATGCGCACCGCGAGATCTGTGAACTCCTTCGGCGGATTGGAAACGTTCTCCCGCATCGACCCAAGCACCACCGGCACGCCGCGCAGTCGCGCAATCACTGAACGCAACCGCTCTTTGTGCGGAGCAAAGTTGCGCTTCATCAATCCGTCAATCGCCTCGCCCGGCAGACCGACATACCCCATCGGATTCTGCTTCCACGTCTGCAGTGTTTCCAGGTCCAACAGTTCTGACTTGATAGCCGCATCGATCAACTCCGCATCGATCGCATCCGATTCTGTCAGCTTGTCTGCGCGCAACTTCGCCAGCCGTTTATCGAACTCATGCAGCGCGGCGATCCGCATCTGATACGACTTCGCCGACCCGTCCTCCAGCTTTGCATCCCATTCATGAAAGCCCGTCGGAGTGGCGGAAGAAGGCCGAAAAACAAACCCCGCGCGAAAGAAATCCTCCACGAAGGCAGGGAAGGCGTCGTTGGGCTTCTGCCCGCACCCGCACAACGCAACAAAAGCGGCGAAAACAGCGATTTTTGATCTCACACTACCAGTGTAGTGCCCCAGCCATGTAAAATGGATAGATAGTCCCGCTCGCGGGCGCGTAGCTCAGGTGGATAGAGCATCAGCCTTCTAAGCTGAGGGTCGCAGGTTCGAGTCCTGCCGCGCCTACCATTCCAAACCCCCGTCCCGACGTAATTTCACCACTTGCAAGGTTTCACCAATGGGCCGTTCTTGTGCTGATGGGCCAGCACAAGACCCTATTTCTGACCCTTAGCCGGATGACCCACAGCCCGCGCTATTTTCTCAACGCCAGCCCGCCGCCGTTCCAGGTTTTTGGCCGTGTAGAGTAGCGTCATCCGAGCGCCCCCGGCACCGCTGTGGCCCATGCTGGCGGTTCGGTCCGACATTGCCCAGCCCTCCTGGTCCATCAATGTTGCGAACGTACGTCGGTATGTGTGCCAGCCCGAGCACACGCCGCGCCTCTCCGCCGCTGGCCGAATGACGCGATTCTCCAGGTTGTGTACCTGCAACGGCCAGCCGCGCCGGGGACTCACAAACACAAGGTCCTCAGCTTCGGTCCAGGGACAGTCCTGTTTGATCGCCAATAGCGCCTGTACCAGCACATCTGCCAACGGAACCAGTCGCTCACGCTCCCGGCACTTCACACTGCCGAACGTGTTGGTTGCGGTCGAAAAGTTCTCGCGAACGGCCAGCGAAAATGCCGGTAGTGGTTCGCCATCCTCCGTCGAGTCAACTTCCGTCAAATTGATCCGCCCCCACCGCAGGCCCAGAAGCTCGGCCTTCCCCAGCCCTGTCAGACAAGCAAGCAGCACCATGGTGCGGGCTGGGTCCGTAAGCTCGTCGATTAGTCGCCATACCTCATCAGCCGACAGGGCATGCCTCGGCTTTACACGCCGCATCTCCGGTAATTTCACGTGTTTGGCCGGATTCAGATTACGACAGAGGCCCTTGACGATGGCATGGGTAAATATGCCGCTGATGACATTTCGAATGTGTCGCACCGTTTGCGGCGAAAGCCCGACTTCGGTTTTGAGGCGGACCAACTCCTGCACGGTGTCATGGGTGACTTCCAAGAGCCGCTTGTTGCCGAGCGCCGGAATAACATGATTCGTGAGGTAGGTCCGGTAGTGGACCTTCCCGCCCGGCTTGAGGAACTCAATGTGCTCCCGTTTGAAGATCTCGACAAACTCCGCTACCGTGATGTCAAAGCTAGGCTTGACCTCTCGCGTTGCCAGAAATTGATCGGCTTCTAGCCGGGCATCATCCAGGCACATGTCGGTCGCAGAGCCGAGATGTTTCCGCACCCGTTTGCGACAAAGTCTGCCTGCGTCATCGAGTGCCGAAACGGAGTAAGTTAGCCAGAATGACTGCCCGATTTGCTCAACGTGACCTTTATTCTTTGCCATAATTCCTTCCTTGCCGTAGAGGGACCTTTGTCTTCGCTCGTGTCAGCGATCTTGCGCTTCTTCGACCGAAACTCGGGTCAACGAAATGCGATTCCTAGGTTGTGTCGCGGCTCCAGCGCCTCATTACGAAAAAACCTCCAGGAGAGCGCAGCGAGCAATATGAGCGCAAGTCCCCCATCTTTCCCCCGTCTCGAATTGCTTTTCTGCGGCCCTTTCGATGAGCAGTCAATCAGCAAGAGGCCATTGGTAAACGGGGCGGATAGAACTCCGCCCCTACGTGCTGTATGCGCTTGGCTCCAATATGTGGCCGGCCAATTAACCCTTGTCTTCACTGTCTTTGAAGAATGAGGCGAGTCCAAAATTGTCAATCCGCTCGCTCAATTGCGCAACGCCTTTCACCTTCAGGCCAATCCAGCAACGGGTTCTCCCCTTTTGCAGATATTGGAGGTTCTGCTGGAAGCCGAGTGCTTCCATGTTGCGGTTGAAGGTCTTTTTGCTGAGAGGCCGCCGTTGGCCTGCAGCTTGGCACCACTTGTCGTAGAGGAACGTGACTTCACTCACCGGCGTGATGGCCCGAGTTACGACTTCGAAGTAGTCCTCTATGAATTCCGCCAGAGCGTTCATTTCGTCGCGCAATGCCTTCGTGGACTGTCGCACCACCTTGGGCAGGACTAGCCCCTTGCGATGCCATTTGACGCTGCCTTCCACCGCCCAAGCCAGAATGCCCTCACGTGCTTCCTTGCTCGTCAGAACCGTTTTGAGCGACTTGTCGATCACCGGCGGTTTGTGCACGAACGGCAGGCGCAAAAGCCGTCGCCACATGGCATCGTCGTCCGCCATGACCGCTGGGACGTGATTGACTGCAAACCAGAGCTTCAGCTGCGGCTTGAACTGAAATGTGTTTTTATAGAGAAAACGCGCCGCCACTACATCGCCACCCGTGATCTGCTTGACCAGCCCCTCAGCCAGGCGCTGGCCGTCATCAACTTCGACCGCGCTCACGAAACGAGCACCAGCTAACCGCGCCAGATCCTCGGAAGGGCCGCTTGAGTGCTGGTCACGTTTAAGGAAGGTCGCCGGGTTTGCTGCGACGTAATAATCGTGAATCGCCGACGAAATCGAATCCAAAAACGTGCTTTTCCCTGTTCCACCTGGGCCATGGATGATGAAGATGATCTCTTCCTTCGTCGAACCCTGGATGGAATAGCCGACGGCGAGCTGCAAAAACTGGGCGTAATCGGCGTCTCCGCCCGTCACTGCCGCCAGGAACTCTTCCCAGGCGGACGATCTGGCCGCCGGATCGTAGGACACCGATGTGTGTTTGGTGATCAACAGGTCGCGGTCGAACGGGAGTAGCGCGCCGCTGGTCAGATCAACGATGCCAGTGCCCGAACAAATGAGGTGCTGATGTTTATCCAGATCGCTGGACCGGACGATAATTCTCGGGTCCGACGCGGCCTGTTCGAGCATCGCCTTCAACCTGGAATTTGATTCTGATTTCATGACCCAGGCAAACCTGGCCTTACGCTGCTCGTCGTTTGCGATATCCTTGAGGTCGTCGTACATTGCCTTGACGGTATCCTTCGCCTTTTGGTTCACGCGCCCGGTGTCGTCTCTGTTCCACCATTTGCCGTTGAACGTGTAGAAATTCTCGTCATCGGCGCAGAAGCGAATATTTTCGCGGTGGCGCGAAATGAAGTATTCCGCGTTCCCGACGTCTGTCATATTGAAGCGGTACTGGGTTGACAGATCAATGTTTGGGTCGTCGGCTTTCTGGACCCTGGGTAGGGTGTGTGTTGTGGCCTTCTCTTGGGGACCCGAGAGCTTCTTAACGACTGCTGCTTTGTCATCGGGCCGGTCGATTCGTTTTACGATGTCATCCATTGTTCTTCTCATTGCCGGTTGGGATTGACGGAAATTCCCCGAAGGACCGCTTGCAATTCTCGATGGCCTTCCTGATCGTGGGCACACGATAGCTCTCACGAAGCCACTTCTCCCGCATCAACTGCGAGCCGCGAAAGAGGTGATCGATCTGGACAGGATCCCGCCCCGTCCAGAATGCAAGAATCCCGCAAAGTTCTAGATCCTCCTCGGAGTGGTTGGCGCGGGCGGGCGGCTCATCGTAGAGCTGCTGGAATCGAGGGCCATTGCGGGCTGCGCGCGCCCGCCGCAATACATCTTCGTCGGCCAGAAGTGCGTGACCCTTTGAACGAACGGCAGCGCGGGACGTGACCGCCGGGAATAGCAGATTATGGAGCGCCAACAATTCCGCCGTTCGGTCCTCTAAATCTGTCGGCGTTCCTTCGACGTGTAGGCCCGTCATCGCGGCCCAGCGGCCACGCCAGTAGATTTCGATATTGCCGGTCCGGCACCTTCCTTCTGGTGGACGCGATGAACGCAGCAAAATATGAAGGCCATTGCCCGACCTAGAGAACTCGGTATAGCTATCCAGGTGTTCGACTATTGCCTCGGCCCAAGGCATCGGGTCGCCGGTGGCCGGGTCAAAGCAGTTATCCAAATCAATGAAAATGAGCGGCGCGATCTCGTCGTACTCAAAGTGGAAGCCGAGACCGGCAAACTCGGGAGCCGACACTGGTGGTTCCATGTCTGGCATTGGACGGGCGTGTCGATATGTGTCCAGTACGAACTCGAATGAGGCGCAGTGTTCCGGGCGGTTCCCATAGTGCAATGTATTCGGATCAACCGGCACCTTGCGCGGTTTGGCGTCCGGAGTATCGGCTAAGAGAACGTAAAGCATCCACCGGGCAATGCTGATGAGCGACTTTGGTAAATTAGCGATGTTAAGGTGATTCATAGAATTCCTTTCTGGTCGACCGGGAGGGCATAGCTTTGGCTTTGCTGACGAGCGGTCCAACGCTATGCTCCCCGGCCCTCCGGGCTAGATCAGGTTGAGGTACAAGCTGGGAATCTTATCCCCGTTGTAGTTTTTCACGCGTTTTTCGAAGGTGCCGCGCAATTCATAAATGGCACCTTCTTCAAGCTGTTCGACAAGGGCCACACGGTCACCGAAACCTGTCACGAGAATACGAACCGGCTTGCCGTCTTGCAGAAGATCGGCCTGGGCCATTGCCTGCGGACGCTGGAGCACGTTGGTGATGGTGGGCAGAACCTTGATGATATGGATCGGCCCATACGTGCGGGGAAGTTGCGGTAAATCCTCCGGCGTCGGATCGCTGAGTTTGTGTACCGGGTTCACGTCCGGCAGATATGGCGAGTCATCCACGGGAGTTGGGAATTCGAGCGCATCCAGGATATCGTCGTCGCTTTGGGGTTTATCCCACGGATCGACGGCATCCCGACTGGCTTTGATGGCCGCTTGCAGCTTTTCAAGGTGGTCATGGTCTTGCATAGATTTCTCCATTTTGGAAATTGAGGCACACCTCGGGCGTGTGCCTTGTTGGTGGTTGTGCGCGCGTCACCTCGGCCTCCCGAATAGGCCCCGCGAAGAGACAGCGCAATAAAACAAAATCGATGGATTGCTAGTGAATCACCCCGTGGCCTCCATAGATCAGGCGGAGCGCGGGGCTAGATCTGGACGGCGGATACCTGTGCCATTGGAGTGTCCGTGCTTCCGGTGCTGCGGGTTACCACGGCCACCCAAGGTGTAATCCAAGGCCTGCCAGTTAATTGATGACCTGTGTCCCCATGAAGGGCACTGGGATCTGACCTTCTGCCTGCCGCCTACCACGAGAACTGCGGCGAGGGGATTTCCTGTTCTCTCGCGCATTGACCAAATTGATCGGACGAAAACACAAGTTGCGAATCTGTGTTTTAGTGATTTGATTGGGATACACGTCCATCAGCTCAACGACGTAATTTTCTATGAACGAGGCAAAATATGCCAGTTTAGCTTCGAGTTCCGGGTCAACAATATCCAACGTTTTGCTGGAGGCCGGGGTGCGCGGAGAGACATCCTGTCCGCGATTCGTTTCTACTAAGAAGTTCATTTACTTTTCCTCTCTTAATTTTCTTCGGAGTACCCTTGGGCTGGATCCCCTAAAAGCCAACCGCTATCAGCAACTCCTACCGTGCTGACTTCGGCTCCCCGGCTTACCCGCCGGGCGCTGACTGAATTCCGGGCATGATTCGACCTATTACCGAGGGATGCCTTATCAACATCAGAGCACCCAAAGGCGGGCAATTGACGACCCCCGGCGGCTACTTCAACGAGTTTGAATCTAACCTTCATAGGATAAGGATACAGACGAACCGCTGTTGATAACAGTCCACATTGATGGGTAACCTCGAATGTGAAGTTGCGGCACTCAACGGCGGTTGTTTTAACTAACTCGAAGTTAACCATTACAAGACCACCGTACAGGCAAATCGATACTGAGAATACTCCACATGACAGGGCAAACCCAAATGTGAAGTGGTGGCACTCGACCGCGACCAAGGCAACAAACTCGTCATGTTTAACCATTTCAAGACCAGCGTACTGACGAATCGCTACTGGGAATACTCCACATGGCAGGGCAGACCCGAATGTGTGCTTATTACCTGGGAAGGCCATTTCGGCAACCAACTTGTCGTGTTCAAGCATTACTAGACCAGCGTATAGGCGAATCGCAACCGAGAACAGTTCACATCGCAGGCCAGTCCCCGATGTGAACTTGCGGCACTCAATGACGGCGGCTTCGACTAACTTGAATCTAATCATTCCAAGAGCAGCGTACCGGCAACTGGCTCTTGATAATAGTTCACATGGCCGGGTTGCGGACCGCAATTGAAGTGGGGGTCTTGAGTTAGAAGGGTATTTGAGAAGAGGATGGAAAGTAATGCAAGGAGGTTGGCAGTTCGTATCTGAAGATGGTCACATGAAGAGACTATTGTCAGAGGACCGGCGAGTAGCTCGCTTTTACGATTGTCGATAGGGCGTTTCGTCCAAGCGCCCCAGTATTTCAGCGATAAGTGCCCGCTGCTCCGCTGTGAGCGGTTCACAGTCCTGCTGGAAACGGTCCGTTGCCGGAGTAGTGAACAACTAGTGTCCTGAGTTAGAAATAGATTGAATAAGGCGGATTTCTAGCCCATACTTGGGTATGGCACAAGGACGCCCCACAAAACCACTCGCGATGACAGCCGAAGAGGCCGAAAAGTTGGCAATGATGGCAAGGCGTCCGAAATCTACCCAGGCGTTGGCTCTTCGTGCCAAGATCATTCTCCATTGTCATGATGGAATGCTCAATCGTGACGTAGCCGCCAAGCTCGGTATAACAGCGGCCACGGTCTGCAAGTGGAGAGAACGTTTCCGGCTACACCGCATCGAAGGGCTCATTGACGAGCCGCGTCCCGGCGCCCCACGAACGATCAGTGACGCCAAGGTGGAAGAGGTAGTGACCACGACATTGGAATCCATGCCTGGCAACGCCACCCATTGGAGCACGCGTCTGATGGCCGAGAAGAGCGGTTTATCTCAAACCTCGATTGTTCGCATCTGGCATAGTTTCGGCCTTCAACCCCATCGGGTGGAAAACTTCAAGCTATCCAAAGACCCACAATTTGTCGAAAAAGTTCGTGACATCGTGGGGTTGTATCTGGATCCGCCGGAGCACGCCGTGGTGCTGTGCGTGGACGAGAAGAGTCAGGTGCAGGCGCTCAATCGGACACAACCGATTCTGCCGTTAGCGCCCGGAGCTCCGGCCAGGCAGACACATGACTACGAGCGGCACGGGGTGACTTCGCTATTCGCCGCGTTAGATGTCGCAAGCGGTGTCACTATAGGCAACTGTTATCGCCGTCATCGCCACCAGGAGTTTCTTCGTTTTCTGAACGAGATCGAGCAGAACGTGCCAAAGCAGTTCGACGTGCACCTGGTGATGGATAATTATGCCACTCATAAAGTCGCCAAGGTCAGAAAGTGGCTGTTGCGCCACCCGCGATATCAGATTCATTACACGCCAACCAGCGCCAGTTGGCTCAACCTGGTGGAACGGTTATTTGCCGAAATCACAGAACGGTGCGTACGGCGGGGCAGCCACACCAGCGTTCCACAACTCCAGAAAGCGCTATTGGGATACATCGATCAAAGGAACGACAATCCAAAACCGTTTGTCTGGACCGCAAGCGCAAATCTGATACTTGGAAAGGTCGAGAGATTTTGTCAACGGATTTTAAACTCAGGACACTAGCCGAATGAATGGATTCCTAGAAAGGGAGCCATGTGGGCCTGTAACCTGAAGACGCGTGTAATCGGTATTCTGCCGAAGGGGCAATGGGTCAGTTGTCGTTGGCTGTGGTTCGTTAACACCAAGTGCCGAACCTCGCACTCAACAGAGCCAGGCTAAATAGGCAGAGGCTTCTTTCGCAACTTCTTTGCACCAATTTGCCGTGTGCTATTGGGGGCGTTGGGGCTTCCTTTGGTGCGGCCTCCTGGCACTTTTTGAAGTTGCAGGCCAAGTTGTGCCGCAATTTCTTCAGTATCTCGAATTACACCGGGCAGAGAATAGGGTTTGCCCCTGCGATCAATTGGCTTTTTCAAGTATTTCCCAGTATCTCTGCTAATGTTACTGAAACTCTCCTCAAGAAACAAATACCGAATCAACCAGACTAGCGCCGTTTCAGACCGAAATTGTCGAGTAGGCGTTCGGGATGCGCGGTAAGTTTGGGCGGCTTCTGCTAGCTTGTCTTGTAGCTCAATCTTGACTAATGCTAGAATCGCATCAATACAATCATTGGGAGTCTGTTTCCACGCCTTCCAAGAGTGCTGACGCTCTGCGACTGTAATGAGATACTCGCAGTCATCTTGTTGTTGTGGTAGTAAAACGGAGGTTGCCTTTTCGGGAAGCGCCATCCCGGCACCGCTGAATTCCATTGAAAGATATGTGCCGAGATTCCAGCCAAAATCAGGCTTGAACTTAAGCGTATCGACTGCAATTATTACAGCCCAATCACATGGCCCCTCAGTTCCACACAAATTCCACTCGGTGGCCCAATCACTTGCTATACGCCGGAGGGCCGTTTTCGTCGGTCGTTGGGATTTCGTTCCTTTGGCTAGACCATTCTGCGCCGCTCTCTCAAACAAGTCCTCTTGAACGCGGGGTGCGAGTTCTAAAGTCTTCTTGAGAAACTCCATCATCTGGTCTGTGTTCGCCTCAGTGGCTGTTCGATATCGAGGGACATCGCGCAAACGGGCGGCGTCGCTGATCCAATTACCGGTCTTGCTCTTTTGGTTGTTGGATTCTGATGGCATAGTCTTTATTGGACCTCCAGACTTCTCGAATTATCAGCGCACAACGACAAACTGATTGCCATCGTATCCATCGGCATAGCAGAGTTATTTCTTTATAGAAGTCGGTGACGATGCTAGAATCGAACTTCTCAAGATCACGAACAGAGGTGGCTCCGACGCTGGCCCAAGCCGCGCTGTCCTGGCATCGACAGCAAGGAACCGCTCCCCAGAACAAACAGAACAACACCTCGAACGACTCGAAAGAGACTTTCTAAAAGAAGGTAGCCCAGAGTGTTGTTCTGTTTGTTCTGTGGAACTGTTTGGGCCGTCCTGGGAGCTTCAAGTGCTTTGCCAGGCCTCGTCCCAGCGGCTCCGTCCTGTCGGTCGTCTCTTTCGAGGCCGACGAGAGGCCGTTTCCTGTCTCCCTCTGTTTCGAGTTTGCGAAATTCCGACAGCGGTTGCCACCACTTCGCTCGCCATCGGAGACGGCCTCCTCGCAGCAGGACAGGCCCGAGACAGTCTCTTGGTGGCTTCCTCCGCTCCTCTTGGCGTCCCGGCAATGCAGGTGGTTCCACGCAGCGGTCGTCGCGCCGGTCCGCCTCTCTGTTGCACGAACGGGCGGCTTGTTTAGTTCCGGCTTGGGTCACGAGGCGGGCAACAAAGAAATGCCACGTCGTGACCAGACTCACAGGATTCGGTTTCGACCAGCCGGTTACAATCCAAGCAGAACCATCCGCCTGTTCGGACCGACCTCGGGATTTCGAGCTGTTTCGTTGGGTCTCTCATCGTACTCCTCCGTTCAAAGCTGTGCGACGCCGAAGCGCTCCAAATCGATCGAACTGCAACGCGTGAATCGGGCGTCCAAATTGACTCACCACGACAACGTGAATCAGGTTGTCGGCGTCGGTGAATACTTCTGTCGGCCTGCTCCCGTTCCGCAGTTTCAAATCGACTTCCGCGAGCAAGCGCCCGTTCGAGCGACGCCTGATCAAAAGGGCATCGCCTGAGATCACTCCATAAACATCGGACATCCTGTCTACCTCCTCAGAAAAATGGACTCGTTGAATCGTTGGCATTGCCGCTGGCCTTCCGGCGCTTTCGGTCGCACTCTGCCGTGTCTCCGGCCCCTGCCATGGCCGGTTGGGGCCAAAGCGCAAGGAAGACCGTTCTTTCTTCATAGGAATATCCGGATCATTATTCGCGCCAGCGCCAACAGGCAGCTGTCGATCATCACCAGGAACGGAGAGTTCTCGGTCTTGCCGTCATCATTGTGCTTCCCTTGCGGCTCCACTCGGTCGTTATCCCCAGTCCAGCACAACATACGAAATCTCCGCGAAAAACGACGCTCACGAGAATTTTCCAGTTACAATCCCAGTTACTCAGTTGCTAAGGTGCGGTTTCGACACATATCTTCCCTATGACTTATTGCTGGATCGTGGCGACGCACTTTGGTAAGCCCGTAATTGCGGCGAATACTACAGGCGTGTTGGAATGTAACTTGAATGGGGGCACAAATGCAACAGGGCGATGCTGGTCTGATCAGGACTTACTCCGGGATTTGGTTTAATGTGATAAATCCGAACTTCGAGGACATCCGGATTGAGGACATCGCTCACGCGCTGAGCAATCAGTGCCGGTTCGGTGGACACTGCCGCCGGTTCTATTCGGTGGCCCAGCACAGCGTGCAGGTCAGCCAGCTATGCAGGCCCGAAGATGCGCTGTGGGGCCTGCTCCATGACGCCAGCGAGGCGTATCTGAGCGACGTACCTCGCCCATTGAAGCATTTGGCCGAGTTCAAGGCTTACCGCGTCGCCGAGGAGCGACTCCAGCGGTGCATTGTGGAACGATTTGGACTAAGCGCGGTGCAACCCGACAACGTGACCGCCGCAGATGACAATGCGCTAATGGAAGAAATGTGCTCCTTGATGTCGGTGGATGCCTCGTTGTTGGTGTCGCCTCAAAGTGAATCATCAATCTCCACAATTAAACCATGTTTGCCGGTTGAAGCCGAAAAACGCTTTCTTGCTAGGTTTCATGAACTTTGAGTCAGCCAAAGTCCAAAATCCAGCACCGACATGAGCAATTAGATAGAGAAGTATGGCGGTCCATCAGTACTGCCCTAAAGTTACCTGCGGGACTTCACAATACTAAGGCCTGGCCATGTCCGCTATGAAACGTCTTTTGCAGTCTTCTGCGGTCAGTAATCCAATTTCAAGAAACTGCCGATAATGAATTAATGACTACGCCTCAACCGCTTTTCAGAATATGGATCGATCCAGAACTTCCGCCTTATCATGAGGATGAACCCATTCCATATTCGGCGACTGTCTTCCACCAGATGATTGACACTCCACGCATCAAAACGGGTTACATCGACCGCACAGGCCGCGTGGTAATTCCGCCCTCGTTTGAAGCTGCTGGTTGTTTCTCCGAAGGACTCGCACCCGCAGGCGTAAATGACCGATACGGTTACATCTCAACAGATGGGAAATGGGTCATCAAGCCACGTTTGTCCACCTATTCCGGCTTTCATGAAGGGCTTGCCTCCGCTGAAGAGGCCCTCGATGAAGCCGTTGAGAGGGCAATTGATCAGGCCATTTTGAAAGACCTTAAGGCAGAGACCGATGAAGCATATGAAGAAGCCTATAAGCTAGTTCCACATATGGGGTATATCGACACGACCGGTCAATATGCCATCCCGCCCAAATATTACTTAGGGGAAGACTTCCTTGATGGATGTGCAATCGTCTGCACCAGAGACCCCGTACGCCGATGCGGCACCAATTTTGGAATGATTGATCGGCGGGACAATGTCGTGATCCCGCTCAGCTACGGTGGAATCCGACCGTTTTCAAACGGATTCGCACGAGTACAACCAGGCCTTCCGGCTGAGTTGGAACAGGAGCCTCCCTATGGGCCATATGGGTTTATCGACCGCAGCAACCATATGGTGATACCCTATGGCCGCTTCGAAAATATGGAGTCGTTTTCAGATGGACTTGCCGTGGTTGAGAACAAAGGTAAAGCGGGCGCAATCGATCCAACTGGCGCAATTTGTATCCGGGCCGAGTTTGAGTCCTTAAGGGGCTTTAGGGAGGGTCTTTCTGCTGCGCGGATAGATGGAATGTGGGGCTTCATCGATAAGAACGGTGTATACGTAATTCCGCCCATATATCTTGAAGTCGAATCATTTTCTGAGGGATGCGCATATGTTGTTGACGAAGATGAACAGAGGGGTTTCATAGATCATTCCGGCAAGTTAATCATGCCAGCCCAAAAGATCACACCGTTTGAACGGAAAACGAGTTTTCAGAATGGCCTGGCGTTGATATCCGACGATTATTCACAAGGCTACATCGATAAGACAGGACGCCACGTCTGGCGGGGTTGGAACGTACCGCACTCATAGCCGAATTGGTGTTACCTTCCGACGGGGCCGTGAAACGCGGGACGGTTATCGCGGCCCAATTCGGATTTGACCGATTGATGCAGCGCTTCCGATTAGCCCGCTGTTATGCGACTGGCGCGTCGGACTTCCGAGGATTCCCTTTATAAAAATATCCTTAGGAACAGTTTTCCGAATCCTCATGATGCTTATGCTCAACATGAGGTGCCGGGCCAGTTGGAATGAGTTGCCGGTGTTTCCTGACCGCGCCCCAACACTCGACACATCGTACTATCGCTCTTTTGTTGTTGACCACTTGCGCAGCGGGAACTCTCTTCCATTTAAGGATCTTTTCGCCGTTCACCATGAACGGCCTCTTCGTTTCGCACTCCTAAATGAAATCAATCATTTCAGAAGATTACCTCACAATCGAAACCGCCGGTTAGAAGATGTGCGCCTTTATTATGTTGGTCGGAATTTGAACTACATCGGCTCAAGTAACTTTCTGGAGCCACTCCTCGGCATGGTTTATATGTCTAGGAGTAAAGAGAGTTCTGTACCTTAATGCTAAACATTCAATCGCGAGATTACGCAGCCCATGGTTGACTAAGATATACAAAATCTTGCCAGGCGTGTTTTTGCTCAGACCTGTTTTCGCAAATTGCAGTTGCCTATTTTGCTCGATTTCTCGTTCCAAGTCTCGGCCCAGAATAGGTGCTACTTTCAACAAGGCCCTACTCAATGTGAGAAGGTCGGCGGAGAATGCCTCCTCTGGAGTCAGGTGCGCTGTAGTGCTGGTCTTCTTCATCGACTCCTCCATCTCGGAAAGGTCTATACGAGTTGGAGAGGGGTAGCCATGGAAAGCAACGCACTTTCTAATGTCGTCGTACCATTCGCCACAGCCAGGAGCTTCTTCGTAGCCCGGACTAGGCCGCCGTCTTTTGTTTTCAACTGCCAGTGCGTTCAACGGCTTGAACCCATGTTCATAGCACCAATTTGCTATCTCGTCTAGCGGCTCACCAATGCTAGGTAGTGGCACATCGATCATCACGCTCATGTGAAGCTGCGAGTATGTGATTGTACATTGCGCAATCATTTGATCCGTGATCGCCGCTGCGGAGTTTCCGTAGATGCACTTCTGCGCGTGACGCCGCAAAAGGGCGTCCTTTATTTGTATAGCTGCATTCGACAGTGTGGTCACTCAATTCCTCCCATACCCGCTATTCGTCTTCGTTATTCAAATTACAATCGAATACTTGGTTATCGGGTGGGAAACCACAAAACTTTAGTGGTACAGCTCAACTCCACGAGTCCTAAGCCATAAGCGACGAAGGTTTTATGGTTTAATCCTTTAGAAGCAGTAAATTGTGTGACATGTATCGTGAATGTTTTCATGGTTTTATGAAGGCAATTGGCTACGTGAGAGTATCGACGGATAAGCAGGCTGATCATGGAGTCAGCTTAGAAGCGCAGCAAGAGAAGATCCGTGCAATGGCGGTCGTCCATGACGTGGAACTTTTGGAAATCGTGGTGGACGCCGGTGAGTCAGCAAAGGATCTGGACCGGCCCGGCATGACGCGGGTCCTCGACTTGGCCAAGTCCAAGGCAATCGGGATGGTCATCGTGGCCAAACTCGACCGCCTGACACGCAGCGTGAAAGACCTGGCCGTTCTGTTGGAGCAGTTCCAACGGAAGGGCGTCTCCCTAGTCAGCGTGGCAGAGTCACTTGACACAGGATCGGCTTCGGGCCGGTTGGTACTCAACATCATGGTCAGTGTGAGTCAGTGGGAGCGTGAAGCAATCGGAGAGCGTACGCGGGACGCAATGCGCCACAAAGCCGCCAACTTACAATTCGTCGGCAACTGTCCCTACGGTTTTCGGTTATGCGCCGACGGCAAGACCGTCGAACCCGATCCGCAGGAGCAGCAAATTCGCCGAAAGATTCAGAACCTGCGTAAGCAAGGAAAAACTCTGCGTCAGATTGCAGCCGACCTCAACAAGCAGAAGCGGTCTACCCGTGGAGGATCGCCATTCCTCCATAGCAATGTTGCTCGTATATTGAAGGCCGCGTGACAATGGAAGTAGACAACAACCAAATCGGAAGCGGGGACTATCGCGTCCGATCACATCGAACTTCTGAGGAGGCACCACCCATGGCTGAACGCCCCATCTTTATTCCATCGCCAGATGATGCAGGATTTGTGAAAGAGTTGTCGTTTAGCTTCGTCTGGAGTCCTGGATTTGCGGTTTCCCAGAAGAAAAAGAACATCAAGGCGTTACATCAAACGGCAGCATGGTCTGGCTACTCGCCATTACTGGAAATCTCGACCAAGTCAGAAGATGACCTGGGGCGGCAATTGAGCGCTTTCAATCTCAAAATCCAGACCCAGCAGTTTGGCGAGATCGTGCTGGAATGTGTATTCCAAGGCAGCAAGGTTTTTGAGCGCGGTGGCCCATACACGGACTTGTACGGGGCCGAGCCGCGAGACGCCAAGCGGGATCAGCGACTACAGGAATCCGGACGCCTAGTCGGGTTCACGTTTGAGAATAGGCAGTTTCCCTTAGAGCCAAAGACGGTGTTCTACGACTGGTTATACATCAGCGCCATCTATCCTCGGCGAGAGTCGTTCGGCCAACTCAGCCAACACGCCGGGTTCACCGATATCGAATTCAACCCGGAGCGCTCGATTAACTGCCAGGCGAGAGCCTGCGCCCTGTTCGTCGCCCTCACGAAGAGCAACTTGCTGGATGAAGCGATGAGTTCCGAAACCGAGTTCATTCGGCTTATGCGCACTCGATAGTCACCACATCGGACCGGCAATTGAATGAAAATGACGAGCGAGGTGAGATAACCTGAGGCAAGAACCTTCGTGAATGGAAAAATTTTCCGAACTCGAAAATTATTTGCATGCGTGTCTGAATATATGCTAGTCTTTGATCATGTTGGAATTCCTTCCTTGGGATGTCTATCCGGCGCTTTCGCTGGATCGACTAATTATCGTCGCCGATACAATACGTAGCGGTCGGCGCAGCGCGGTTTTGGACCACGAACCCAGCAAGGGTGATGATTCATGGACCTTGGGCTGTGTGGCCTACCGGCGGATTTGCTATGCACTAACCCAGGCCACACAACGTTTTCCGTGGCTTACCGTGCTTCCGGAGGAACAGAATCGGTTTACTTTTGCTGTGGGATCAATTCCATTGAAGTTCTACAAGGGCGATCCGGACGATCCGCCAAGTCGCTCACTGGCAGTGAGCTTCACTGAATTGGGCAACATCCAGACCTGTTTCGACTACGGCGTAGTTCCAGATAGGAACCATATCTTGCGGCTGGCCATTGAGACCGATTCAACCGGCGATACTAAGAATGTCATATTGGTCGAGATTGATGAAGAGGGTAATGGCACGAATTCGTTTACCGTCCCCGAACTCGCCACCTCCATTCGTTCAATGACGCCCAGCCCTATCGATCTGGGTCCACCCAGTTTCACCCCCCTTCAATCGGAAGAGGAGCAGAAAGATCGCAAGGAAAAGGGTACAGGTACCGAAGGGAATGGGCGCTAATGGCTTTGTGGGGGAACGGCTGCAGCTTGCAAGGGAATTCAAAGGCCTTACCCAGACTGATCTCGGCGGTAAAGTCGCGGCTTCCCCGACGCTAATCTCCCTCCTTGAGCGGAATAAAAAAGTAGAAGCGCCACCGACGGATCTGGTCCTAGCATTTGCTGAGGTCTTGGGATTCCATGCATCCTTTTTCTATGAACGTATTGACGACCCCTTCAAAGAAGAGGAATGCAATTTCAGGCATCGTAGGACTGCCCCCGAGAAGATAAAGTCTCGTGTGCGAGCGCACGCCACGCTACTTGGTGAAGTTGTAGCGAAATTGGCGACGCAATTCAAATTTCCAGACTTCAATGTTCCGGCCATACCAGTATCGGGAGTAGAAGGTATCGAAGAAGCTGCGGAAGCCTGTCGTCAACACTGGAGTCTTGGATTGGATAGTCCGATAATGCATATGGGGCGCGTGTTGGAGCACGCTGGAGTTTTGATTATCACGGGGATCGTTGATGCGAAAAAGATTGATGCATTTTCGCGAAAAGGTAAAACGACCTTGATTTTTTTGAACCAATATATCCAGAGTTCATCACGTTGGGCATTTGACCTCGGACATGAATGCGGCCATTTGGTTCTACACACGGGTATCCAAACTGGGAGCAAGGCCACCGAAGCCGAGGCAGACAGGTTTGCTTCAGCATTTCTCCTCCCGGAACGAGCGTTTAGACGTGAATTTGGAATGTCCAGGCGCATCTCCTGGCCGCACGTTTTCGAGCTGAAACGGCGCTGGCGGGTCAGTGCCGCTGCCATTGTTCGTAGAGCCTACGACCTCGGCGTGATCGACCCTTCAGCTTATCGACATGCATGTCAATACATTTCATTGAAGAAGTGGAATCAAGGGGAGCCACAAGAACCTCATTTCCAAGAGCCAGAACTGTTTATACCTGCACTATTGTCGCTGGGAACTTCGGTTAATATGACGATGCGAGAGCTGTGCGAAGGACTGCACTTTTCTGTCGAGGCGTTTACGGAGGTTACCGGGCAATCCATCCCAAAGGAAGCCGTAAGTGGGTCAAGCATTTTGCAGTTCCGCGCTAGGAGGCATGACTTTTGATATGAAGCGTGAGGCGAGACTTTTGCTTGAGAAGGCGGTGGATTCACTCGTTCTGGGAATCGAGATCTTCAACCGGCCATCAGACCGTGGTAGGGCGGAAGCCGTCCTGATCCAGCTCGATCATGCATTCGAAATGCTTCTTAAGGCTACACTTCTCCAGAAGGGCGGGAGAATTCGGGAACGCGGTGAGCCTCACACTATTGGCTTCGACCACTGTATCAGGACGGCACTCAGCGACGGGAAAGTTCGCTTCTTAAACGAAGAAGAAGCTGTTGTCCTTCGCTCTCTGAACGCACTGCGAGATGCCGCCCAACACTACATTGTCCAGCTTTCAGAACAACAGTTATATATTCACGCGCAAGGCAGCCTCACGCTGTTTCGAAGGATCATGTGTGACGTCCTCGGCCAGGATTTCGCATTAGAGCTGCCCGAGCGTGTTCTTCCCTTATCCACAACACCGCCCACAGACCTCGCAACACTTTTCGACACAGACCTCAACGAGGTGAGGAAACTGCTTGAACCCGGAAGACGACATCGGCTCGAAGCGCTGGCGCGACTTCGAGGTCTTGCCATCATTCATGGCGCAATCGAAGGGAGAACCGGGCAGCCAACGGTCGCTGATCTCCATAAGCTAAGCAAGTCCGTACTCGCCGGAAGGTCCATTCAAGACCTGTTTCCCGGTGTCGCGACCGTCAGCATGACAACGACAGGTTCAGGATTGAAAATCGAGCTTAGAATTACAAAGAACGAAGGGATACCGGTTCAGTTGGTGCGAGCAGACAACATATCGAGTGAACCAGTCATAGCAGTGAAACGCGTTGACGAGTTGGGATTCTATAACTTGGGAAGAAATGGCCTTGCCGTGAAGGTTGGACTGGCTCAAGGAAAGACAAGCGCGATGATATGGTATCTCAAGCTGAAGGATGACCCAGAATGTTATAAGCATATTAACATTGACAACTCGCCATTCGACCGTTATTCACAGAAAGCAATTACACGTATAACTGAAGCGCTGAAGACTGTGGATTACGAAAATGTCTGGAAAGAGTATCGACAGCGAAATAAGATAGCGAAAGTTCCGGCAACAGAGATTCATGGAACAATCAAACCTGATTCGGCTCTTTTTGCTTAATGTGGTGAACCCCTGACATTGTGCGGAACTCACGCCCCTGCAATGAACGGAATCACCGCCGCCCTCGAACTGCGCAGCTCCAATCGTTTGTTTGCGAAAGCTGGAAGCTGTCTGGATTATGAACACTATCGGCGATAATAACCTCTGGCTTCTGCTTCCCACCGAAAAGACCTGACTCATGCTGAAGCCGCTTTATTGGATGGTGGACTAGGACCCGGAGCACCGGGTTGCCCCCAACTGTTTAATTGGAGTCATGGAGAAGGACGCAGAAGACTTGGAAGGAGAACAACCAGAATCGCGTATTGCGCAGGACGGTCAAAATGTGATAACTATTAAAGTGCTCCCAGCAATTTGGTTGGGAGGGCGACTACAAGATGTCAAGTCCTGTGATTCGACCGCAAACGGCGGCGATCAGAGCCTTGATAATTGGCAATAGGATATTCAGCAATGGATCTCCCTGAGCTATAACAATAGTCTCGCATATAAGCAACAACGCGGCCAAAAGCCCAACTAACGTTGGGATGGAAGGTGTGAAGAACACCGTGAATTACTCCGGGAGAGTCTGTTTTACTACAGGGATCGCCGCCAACCCGAACGGCTCTCTCGGATTTGCTGAGCGTTGTAAATGGTGAACTCCGAAGCACCACCGTGGTACAAGATACGGCATTATCTGCATTTTGACAACCCCGTCGGCCCACACAGCGCAAGCAAAATCGCTATGGTGCCCAACACGGTCGAAAAACATTCGTTTTACCCGTTCATCCATACAGTCATCAAGACCGTCAAACTTGTAAAGAACAAGACGACAGGAATAATCGAGCGCAAGGAAAAGAAGCGGGACATCTCCTATGCAGCGCATGCCGACAGCCACATCTACGCATATTATGCGCACCTGCTGAACCAACGCTACGAAGAGGCACTGAGCAATGCCGGGCTTGAGAATTCCGTTCTCGCATTTCGCACGATGGGAAAAAGCAACATAGAATTTGCACAAATCGCATTCAACGACATCCTCTGCCGCCAGGAGTGCGACGTTATCGCACTAGACATTACTGGATTCTTTGACAATCTCGATCACTATCTTCTCAGAAAAGCATGGGCTAAGTTGTTATCCGCCGACCACCTCCCACCGGATCATTACAATATTTACCGGTCACTCACGCGATGGTGCCGAGTTGACAAGCGGGCGGTGTACAACGCCCTCAACATTTCGCTACATAATCCCAAAAAACATCATCGTAAGCGCCTATGCGAGCCAAACATTTTTCGCACGACCGTTCGACCGCTACTTCAGCTCAACAACCAAAGCAAGGGAATACCACAAGGTACGCCAATCAGCGCCGCGCTATCAAACATTTACATGTTATCGTTCGATGCTCAAATGCAGTCGTTCGCGAATCAAATCAACGCACGCTACTTACGATACTGCGACGACATCATTATGATCGCGCCGAAAGGCACACTCGACGCGATAAAGACATTCGTCAACGACCGCATCAACGACTTCAAACTTGAAATCCAGACTGACAAGACTGAGGAGCGCACGTTTTCATTGGAGGGAGACCGTCTACGCACAACTGAACCGCTACAGTACCTGGGATTTACGTTCGATGGCAAAAATGTTCGAATACGATCTAGTTCGGTTGCCCGCTATTGCGACCGCATGAAGCGCGGGATACGGACTGCAAACAACGCACGCCGAAAATACAATAAATTGCGAATGGCGAAGAAGCGTTCGCCGAAGGGCCTTTACCTAAAAAAGCTCTTCCGCCGATACTCATATTTGGGTCGTCGCAATTTCATGAGTTATGCCTACCGGTCCGCGCAGATCATGAAATCACAAACAATCAAAAAGCAACTCAAGCCGTTGCTGAAAAAGCTAGATACGACCATCGATACTTAACAGCATGTGCCAGGCCATCCACCCAGTCTTGGCGGTTATCCCTTTTCTGGCTAATCCTTCAACCATTGGCCTGAGTTCGGCCACTCCGGAATATTGATACCACCAATACGAGACCACTTTTTCACGGGAATGGTGGAAGGCGTAAGCATCCCGATCACAGAGCCTAGCGAAAATCTACCTGCGTGATCCGCCGCGTCCGGTGCCACCTGGACTACGACGCGCTCCCGGTCTACCCGACGTCCTCAATGTCTTAACCGTTGTCATCAATTCTCCGCAGGAAGGGCACTTGACTCTATCATTCCCTGCGCTGTAGCCAGTAAGTCGGTGCGTGTCAATACCGTTGAGACACTCAGCAACATAATTTACTGAGTATTTTTTACTGTGTCAGTTGGCTTGTTGATCCAGACCTCCTTTGGTAGTTCCGCCGGCTTTGGAGCGAAGCGAACAAAGCGTTCCGGATGAGCGAGATAGGCGGCATTAAGGACTTCCTGGCGCTGTGCAAGGATGAGCGGAGCCTGGCCGTGATGGACCATGGCCGGGGTCAGAAGCCCCAAGCCGGAATGGCGATGCTCGTCGTTGTACCAGGCAAAGAAGGTCTGGCAAAATGCCCGGCTGTCTTGGATCGATCCGAAGCGATCTGGAAACTCGGGCCGGTACTTCATGGTGCGAAACTGGCTTTCCGAATACGGGTTATCATCAGAAACATATGGACGGCTATGGCTCTTGGTAACGCCTAAATCGGCCATTAAAAAGGCTACGGGTTTTGAGGTCATCGAAGAACCGCGGTCGGCGTGGATGGTCAACTGGCCTGTGCCGATGCTCTGCTTGCCACAGGTATCTTCGATGAGGCGCTTGGCCAGTTCGGCCGTTTCTCGCTGAGCCACCATCCAGCCCACGATGTAGCGGCTGAAGACATCCATGATCACGTACAGATAGAAGTAGGTCCACTTGGCCGGGCCCTTGAGCTTGGTGATGTCCCAGCTCCAGAGCTGATTGTGACCAGAGGCCAGCAATTCCGGCTTCTGATAGGCGGGATGCGTGCGCTGATCGCGACGCTCGCCCGACTCACCTTCCTCTTCCAGCAACCGGTACATTGTGCGCATGGAGCAGTGATAGACGCCTTCATCGAGCAATGTCGCATACACAGCCGCTGGAGAGCGATCCTGGAAACGTTCCTCGTGCAAGCAGGCCAGAACGGTGGACCGCTCATCGGGACTCAGGGCGCGGGGCGATGCAGCCGGTGGGATCGCGGTGATGGCGTCGGCTATGGCCTGGCACTCACGATCCATCGGGCCAAGCACCGGGCAGTAGCGATAGAACGAAGCGCGATCCACACAAAGCGCTTCACAGGCGGGCAGCACCCCGACATCGATTGCCAGGACGGCAGCTGCGTTCATGCGGGTTTCCTTGCCGATTCTTCTTGACTGGCCAGTGTCTCCAGCAGCGTAGCCAATTTTTTTTGGACATCGATTATGATGCTGGCTTTGCGCAGGTCTTCGGTCAAGCGGGCATTCTGGCGGCGGAGTTTGTCGACTTCGGTGTCCAAGGGATTCTGCTTGGACTTCGGCCCACGCTTGGCGGGCGTCAAGGCCTCAAGAATTCCTGCCTCGCGTTCCCTCCGCCAAGCTACTAAGATCGACGAATAGAGATGCTCGCGGCGCAACAGCGCGCCCAGGGTGCCGGTGAGTTTCGCGGCGTCGGCTTCGCGAAGGATGCGCTGTTTGTCTGCGCCGGTAAAGCGGCGGCGCTTGGCCCTGGCGACTACTTCTGGATTGGGGCGCGGGGTGGATTCGGCGCCGACGTTGGCAGCGTCCCCACTCCGCTCGGTCTCGCTTCGCTCGCCCTCACTGCGTGGCGCCGCTGCCAACGTCGCGGTGGTGACGCCTGTCTTCTTGCTTATCATACTGATGTTCCTTCTCGCCCTGCTCTCTAATTAAGACCACGGAGAGTGTCTCAGTTATATTGACACGGAGGGAGTTGTCCACTGCTCACCGATTTTTCCATACTATAGCTATTGCAATTCCGATTTATACACTTGGCCGTGATGTTCATCAAATCATCCTCATCTCTACCAGTTTATCGAACAAATACCACCATGGTCTGACGTCACGACCCCGACTCAAATTCTTGCCAGTTCCTGCGAATCATTCCGATCTGTGCGGTTCATGGTTTACCGAATACAATCTTTGTACCGCGAGGGGACGGTAACGCACCACAAATCCCTAAAAGGAAACCTGAGCGCGTCAGGCACATTTTCGCCTTCAATGGAATAGTGTTGATAAGTTCTCGGCGCTCTCTACAGGCGGCTTGTTTCTTAGCGAGTACCGAATCGCTCGATATCTTCATTGGAAACCGGGCTGCTCCAGAACAACGCGTTGTGGAATAACTTACGTAAGCGAGGAGTGCATTCTCGGCACAGCCTTTTGAATTCATCAGCATTTGCCAGTTTGAACAGCTTCAGAATTTGATCTGCCACTCGGCGGTGTTCGGCAGCCCGCAGGAAGAGCGGGGTCCTGTCCAGATAGAATGCGCTCCATGCTCGCCATCTCATGAAGTATTCTGACGGCTTCTCGGGCGACATCTCTCCCAGAAGATACAAGAGGTAGTCGCCTGCAACGAACTCCTGTATAGGTAAACTCTCGCCACCTCCTCCGGTTGTGTGCCGTTCATTTAGGATCTCTGCGTGCAAACACGCTCGGCGATGGCGATTTGACTCATCCAGTATCGAGGGGAGATGTTCGGATGCGTAATCCCAAGAGGCCGTACCAGGGCCGTACTTCTCCTCGATGTAGCGCATAGGGATCGGCTCTTCCAGAACAGTGCCCAGAAGCGTCCAACGATTTTCGCGAATGAGTAGTGCGACAAAGGTGACGAACAGTTCGTGCCCGAGGAACTTGAAGAAATCGTGGTCGGCGTTGCTGGACGTACCGCTGAAGCCTTTAGGGTTGTTGTATCTTTCAAATACGTGGCCGAACCAGCGATAGAGTTCGAGTGCAGCGTCCTGATCGTCCATTAGTGCGATCATTTCCGCGATCTTGGTGAACTCCGCCACGGCGGCGTGCGTCTTGCTCAAGGCCTCGATCAGTTGTGCGACCGTACCACCCTTGCTATGGCATGGCGGCTGGAGAGAATCGAGTGTTTTCAGGATGCTTTCGAGATTACGACGCAATACGATTGTGCGGTTTGGCTGCTGGCCTTCAACAGCAGAAACCGAGGGAATCGCTGGTGGTTCAATCGATTTCGCACAGTCCTCTTGAAGAGCTGCCCTGATTGCCTCTTCCAGTGCCCTTTCCAGCACCTTTCTTTCGATATCCTTGGGCTGACCAGAACTTAATGAGTACGTAAGGACACGGCGCATCCGCAGATCAAACGGCAGTTCTTCTATTTGCCCGAAGGCCTTGTTGAACACGAGGATCATCCGCTCGTGACCAAGCGCCTTCATCGCGTACCCCAGTTCGACCAGGACGTTGGGGTTCGGGGTCGCACGCTTCCCATCCCGGCCAATGATGGAGACGTCCGCAACGAAGACATCGGCGGCAGTGATCTTCGAGAAGATGGTTGACGCGATGTCGGGAGCGCCTGGCACGCCAAGTGTGTCCCGGTCTACGACTGGTTCGACTTCGACGGTTTCATCCGCTTTGATCGTAGTTGCCGCGACCTCCAGGGCGTTCTTGATGAACCCTCTGTTGCAGGAGTTGGGGAGATCCGACTGCCACGAATAGAAGACGACCTGTCGCATATTATATTGTAGAACGCGGTATTGTTCGGCCTGGACCCCTGAGGATTCGCCCCCATATGAGCAGGAAAACGCGTGCGCCAGCTCATGGCTACACGCCGCCGAGATTCTCGAACTCACGCAGGCGTTGAATGTCTTGCACCCTGGTGGCAGACCGATTCCGCAGATAACGACGTTTTCATCTACCATTGCATCTTTTTAACCGCCGGGCGCAATTCTTAAAAAAGGACAGCGTCCGGCACCCGGTGCATACGGGTGAGATTCTTGCGCCCGGCACGTGCGCCGCAGAGGATCGGGGTTGGGTTCGGTGGATGCCAGAATCCTCTTCGATTCTTCTTGCGAGCAGCCCATGAAAGCGATTCGCCACAGTCGGCGGAATGACCGACTCCAGCCCGGCACCCGTTCCGTGCGTGGCGCACTTTCCATCGCCGTCTTCGTTTGCCGTGAGGGTTGTACCATCTGATCGTGCAACAGGACAATGCCGTGAAGCCTAATGCTAGGTGACTAGGTCGTGGCCGAAACGCCAATGCTTAGGCCAAGGCGGTTTACATTTGCAGGCAGTTAGGTAAAGATATTCGTATGTCAGCAGATGATCCAATTTCCGCATTGCAAGCATTAAATGACAGTGACGAACGTCAGCAATCTCCAATTCGCCGCTTCGCAAAGCCTTTTCTCGAAAGTCTTAAGCTGTTTTCTGATAGCGAGAGTCAGTTTACATTATCGGCATTTTCAATAGCGGTGGACTGGATCAATCGCCAACAGACCGAGAACCACGCGGAACTGCTAAAGGAGCTTGCGGCTGAACTCAAATATCGTGGCGCTCAAATTGAGAGCCTGAGAAAAGGTAACGAAGAGCATTGTAAGTTTGTGGCTGACGAACTTCCGGGTCTTGTGCTGGATGGTATACGAAGAGCCGAAGGGATCCGGTCCAAGGGTCGAATTAAGCGACTCGCTAGAATATTGGTCCGCGCTGCTGAAGTCGGCCCGCTTGGTTCGGCGGATTATGCCGAAGAGATGCTCAGAATCGCAACAGAGTTGGAAGACCGAGATGTCTTGGTCCTGCGCGAAATTGTTCAGGTGCAAGGACCGAGGATGCAAAAGGACCTAGGTAGGGTAAAGCATTTTGAGGCGCATTCTGTATTTGGTGGAATCCTGGGTTCTCTTAAAACAACGGGCCTCCTTCAGGGGCAAGTTGATAGCATCTGCGCCAAATTGGAGAGTTTCGGATTAGTTAGCAGGACCGAACGAAACGTAAACCTTATTGCTAATGATCCTACACCGTACGCGCTACTCCAAAAAGGGTTAGATTTTGTGGATTACCTCAAATCTGCCGATGATCTTAGAACCACGGGTGCAGTTTCTGATCTTTAGCTTTGCTAGCCGATCATTATCCATCGCATGCTTGCGTACCTGATTGCGAATTGCGCATTCCGAATGTCTGACCGCGATAGAATCACCTCATGAGCATATTGCTGGTGGATCGGGCGCAGTTCCTCGAAGGTGTCCGCGTACTAGACGGAATGGTCAAGCGTAAACAGCAGGCGAAAGCCATCTTTACGTTCCGCGATGGATTGCTCACAATGAAAATCGCCAATACCGTCGTTGATGTGCCTGCAACGGGTGAGTGGTCGGGGACTGCGAAAATGAGTGCGCAGGTGCTGTTTGCGGCGACCAACCCTCCACCATTGACTGATACCGTGACGTTGAAGGTAGAAGGAAGCCGTATGTCCATAGGTCGCATATCAACGCATTGCGAATGGGTGGAATCTAGAGCCGCAGATTGACCTGAGTCGCACATGGACCGGGCGGCAGCAACGAAAATGTCAATACTCGCAAATGAATTAGCTAGAATGGCCGGACCAGCGTGTCGGGAGACAGTGTTGGCGGCAACGAAGAGGTGGGAGGAAAAAATCCGCGAACGTGTCCGCTTGGAGATGGCGCTAAAGCTTGCCGATGACTCGGGCGCGGGAAGACAGGTCCAGCGGGTTGCCGTTGTCATATCGGACGGTCTGCCCAAGGCTCTGCTCGCTCACGAGCGCGACTTGACCGAAGAGCTTGCAGAGATTGCCGGAATGTTTCGGCCCGATCTGCTGAGCTTCAAAGAGGCGGCAGCCGCTCTGCAACTGCTTCTTGGCCGACTCGGTGGCCTCGATCCGAAGTGGTCAGAGCGGGAAAAGCTCGAAGTTCCAAAAATTGTCGAACTTGAGAGTTTGACAGCGGAGTTGCTGGAACTGGCGGGGCATGCCACGTTCACGAAAAAGCTGAAAATGATCGACGAGGATATCCTTGGTGCTTACTTTCCACTCGGCAACAAACCCAAAGGTGGAGGTCCGCCTGTAATCGAGATCTACTGGACGGTCATCGGCGCGGTGGCAAAAGCGATTCAAGTAGATGTCGAAGGCCTGACACTTACGGTTCTCACTCACGAGCTTGCTCATGCGTACTCCCATCTTGGTGCAGATACCGACGGCAATCGTTGGGCCGATCATGCATTCTGCGTGTCGGAGGTCTTCATCAAAGAAGGCATTGCCCAGTATTACACCGACAAGGTCGTTGGGTGGTTTCAACAACGCAACCTTGCCGCGCCATCTAGCGCATACACGGCACTACTTAGGATCCAAAGCCCGCCGTATAACATCCATAAAGAGTGGCTCGAACAGTTTTCACCGGAGATCGTTCGTGCCGCCCTGGTTGAGTGCCGAAACAATCACGTCACTAAAACCGAAGAGTTCATCGAGCTGATGAACATGGCAAAGCATCGCTTAGGCCGCCGCAGCCGATTACAGGACACTTTGTTTTTAGAGTCAGATTCATAATTCTATCGGAGCATTGCGGCTGACCACCCCTCATCTGGGTCTTCACCACCGGGAACCTTATCAAATGTGGCGACAGGGAAATGGAGCCTGTTTCGGCCTCGATATCGCACCGAGGGTGTTCGAGTGGTTTCCGATCTAGCTATCGCCGAGAGCAGGGGACTGGAATGGCTACCTATTCGTCTGGAACAAAATTCATGCCGACGCTTAACGTCTCACTGACCGGTCCAGAAGCCATTCCTTCGCTAGTGATGTTAAAGACCATTCTTGTATTGCCCCTCCAGATCTTAAGCAACTCATCAAGCATGTCGAAGTCGCCATTGTCTTCAAGATTGTCGAAGTCTTCAACGTCCTCAAGCTTCTGTCTCTTCTCCTCCAGTATGTTGATTTGAGCCTCGACGGCGGGCGTACTGAATTGAAACTCGCCTTCAAAAATGGCCCACTCCACATGCGGGCATTTCGGTTCAAATGGCTCGCCCGACTCGAGAATGGCAACGCCGCAAGCGGGGCAAAAAAAACTGTCGAAAGAATACCCCAATCCTAGTTGGACAATGCTCACTGTTGGCTCTTGCGTATTCTGCTCCATATGGCTATATCTCCTTGTTCCATCCTGAATATCGTGTAATGGTTCACAATCTTCCCGCGCGTAGCGGGCGGTTTTTCTCACATTAATTCCCGCCTCAACCGGCGGCATCATGATCCACCCGGTGGGCCGATTCCGGCACACTTACCTTCCCCAGTAGCGATAGTATGTCGATGTGTGTGCGGGAGAGTCCGCAAGGTTTCGCTAGCCTGAAACTCTCCCGCCGTGCAGAACAACAACCTGGGGAGTTAGCGCTCCCGGAAGGCGAGCCTACAATGCAGATGTTACACCCTTTCATG
>CAIRSA010000241.1 GCA_903881085.1 uncultured Acidobacteriia bacterium | reverse complement strand
TCGGCGCCGAAATAGTAACTGCCCGAGACGCCGTACAAGCTGTAGACCGTCACATTCCGCGCTGCATGTTCAAAGTAGAATCCGAGCTTCACATTGTGGGATCCCTTGATCCAGGAGACGGCGTCAGTGACGTTGGTCAGTTGGTCGGTCCCAACAAACGGGTAGCGGGTGTCATAGACGACGTCGTAGCCCGAGGAGGGTGCGTTGGTAATGGATTGGCCGGGAGACTGGCCGTTGAGCGTAGTGAACCGGATATTGGGGGTCAGTCGTTCCGGATCGTTATTGTAGATCTTTGGAACATTGACCGGTTGGCCATTCGGCCCTTTGAGCGCGGGAAGCAGGCTGGCCTGGTATTGAGCCTGAGACGAGGCGGGAGTAGAGACGGATTGCAGCGCACGATTGACCCCTATCGTGAATTCGTTGATCAAATTGGGCCGGAATGTATGGATGATGGTGGCCATTGCACCGGCTGACTGAATGCCGTAATCGGTCGACAGCTGCCCCCAGGCTCCGGTGCTATTGTGCTTGCTGCCGACGCCGCGGTCGCCCTGATAATCGTTCATCAAACGCACGAAGGCTTGCGTGTTGGGCGACACGTTGTAGTCGACGCGGAGGATTCTGTCCTCGTGCGGGTCATGCAGGCTGAACTGATAGATGGCATTGTACTGGCGCTGGCCGGTGGGGTCTGCCGTGAATGGCAAAGGAAACATGTTGAGCATCGCATACCCCGCCGGCGAAATTCGGCTGGCCGGAATAAGGTTGCCCGGGAAGGCCTTTCCCGTGGACGGATCATTGACTGGAATCAGCTTGCCGGTAGAGGTCGTGGTTTGCGAGTAGTCCCCTGTCCGTTCAGCGGCAGTTGGCATAGTGAACTTATTCAGTGCGCCCGGGATCAGAAACTGAAGGTAATCTTCGGAGAAGAAGAAGAACAGCTTGGTGCGGCTCTTATTGAAGTTCGTGCCGGGGATGAGTAGCGGGCCGCCGAAGGTACCGCCGGCATTGGTGTAACGGTAGAGCGGCTTGTTGAGGCCCGACTGGTTGTTGATGTACTCATTGGCGTTCATGCTCTCGTGGCGGTAGAAATAGTAGGCGCTGCCATGGAACTGACTTGTGCCGTTCTTCACCGTCGCTACCAACTGGCCGCCTGCGCGCGAGCCGTACTCCGCGGCGAAGTTCGAAATCAGAACCTTCACTTCCCCGATGGCGTCCGGGCTGGGCGCCATCCAACCGTTGCTGCCGGGGGAGCCGCTGTCCTGGCTGAGGATTCCATCGAAGCTGAGCGCCAACTGGCCGCCCTGGCCCCCGTTGACGGTCGGGGTGCCTGAATTCCAGCCAGGCGCGTCGTGATTGTTCAGGTCCACCACGCCCGGCAGCGCTTGTATGAGGCCTAACCAGTCCCGGCCTCTCACCGGCGTGTTCTCGATCTGCGTGCTGTTAACGGCAATGGAGCGATCGGAACTGTCGGTCGCCACACGTGCAACCTGGCTTTCGACCGTGACAGTGGTATTCACGTCGCCAACTGCGAGATGCAGGTCATGCAGCGCAACTTTTTCATTGGCGCTGACATTGATGCCCTTCTGGCCGTAAGCCTTGAAGCCCTGCTGCGTAATGAGCACGCTGTAATCGCCCGGCACCAGATCGGGGAAGATGAAGCTCCCGCTCGATGCCGAGCTTAACGTGCGCATTTGTTTGGTGAGATCGTTGGTTAATTGAACCTTCGCGCCGACGACAACGGCACCGGCGGGATCAACAACAGTTCCGGAAATCTGGCCGGTGACGCTTTGGGCCTGCGCGCTTGGCAGCGTGGCTAGAAGAGCAGTCAAAAGTGAAATAGCAAATCCATGCTTCATAGATATCTCCAGGATCGGATCGTCAAATAGCCGGCAGGAAATCAATCAGTCGAACCATTCGTCCGCAGGGTCAAACTTGGGTTGCGCAACAATCAGCACCTTCATCTCGCCAACAGCGCGGTGCCGGACCTCCGGCGGAATCAGGATTGCCATTCCCGGCTTGACCGGGACTATTCGGCGGTCAAGTTCCATCGCCGCGTCCGCGCCACATTCCAGGAAGTAATAGACCTCAGTCAATCGCTTGTGATAATGCGCCGTGGCATCCACGCTGATCTGTGTCACGTGGACGGTGGCAGGAAAAGCGTCAACTTCAGTGAAGGCGCGCCGGGCAATGCCACAGGGACATGTCACGCCGGCAATCTCCTGGAAGTCCACGATCACCGGCTGTGCTTGTGTCTTCGTCATCGGATCACCTTCCTGTTTAGATTGCGGAACTCAAACCTCGTGAAACGGAGCCTCCGTGCGGCGGCTTCGACGAGATCATGCGGCAAGTATGTCACAGAGAAGTAGCAAAGCAAACTATGTTACCGTTACATCGTGGATGCCGCTAAAGTCCTGGCCGCCCTGTGCCGGCTCGTAGAAAGCCCCGTGTTTTCCCAGTCTCCCCGGCTGCGGAGATTTCTGGAATATACTGTCGAATCCACGCTTGCAGGCCGGCCGGAAGAATTGAAGGAATACTCGATCGGGCTTTCGGTGTTCGACCGGCAGGAAAGTTTCGATCCGCGCCTCGACCCGATTGTCCGTGTGGAGGCGGGGCGCGTGCGGCAGAAGTTGGCGAGATATTACGAAAGCCTTGGGCGCGCTGAAAAGATCCGCATCGAATTACCGAAAGGCAGCTATGTTCCCCAGTTTACCCATCACGTTGCCCGGCCAAGCGGAACCTCTCCATACCGGCTGTATCTGAAGGGCCGGCATCACTGGAACCAGCGCACCGAGGATGGATTGCGCGAAGCGATCCGGCTTTACGAACAGGCGATCGAGCTGGATCCCGGTTACGCGCTAGCCTGGGCCGGTCTGGCGGATGCCCATGCGTTGCTGGGCAACTACGGAGTCATTCCGCGCAGCGAAGTGATTGGCCCTGCCCTGCACGCCGCGCGCCGGGCCGTTGAACTGGCGCCGGCGCTGGCTGAATCCCACACCAGCCTGGGCCACTTGCTGGCGACTTACGACTGGGATTGGCAGGAGGCCGAACGCGAGTTCGAACTGGCAGTGGATTTAAATCCGTATTTCGCAACTGCTCATCACTGGTACGCCATCACGTGTCTGATGCCGCAGCGCCGGCTGGACGAAGCTCGCGTCGAAATAGCCGAGGCCCAGACACTGGAGCCATGCTCCGTTTCCATCGCCCGCGATGCAGGCATTGTAGACTGGTGCCGGCGCGATGTGGCAGGCGCTTTGCAAAACGCGCGCCGAACTGTGGAGTTGGACCCTGGTTTTCACGAAGCGCACTGGATCCAGGGTTTGGCACTGGAACAAAAGGGAGACTTCAACGCTGCAGCAGTCGCGTTTGCCAAGGGAATTGCTATTCGCCGCACTGCCCGCCTGGAGGGAGCGTTGGGACATGCACTGGGAGCGGCCGGGAGGATCGGCGAAGCACGCGCAATGATCGATCGCCTGGCGAGCCGCCCCGGGTACGTTTCGCCCTTCGATCCGGCCATTGTGTGGCTAGGTCTTGGTGAGGCCGGGCGCGCCTTCGACGAGCTAGACCGCGCTCGCGCACAGCTCTGCTATGAGTTGGTGTGGGTACGCGTCGATCCCCGGCTTGACCCGCTTCGCGGAGACACACGTTTTGAGAGCTTGTTGGCCTAACTTCAATTGGAATGATTGTGGTTCTCGGAAATCAGGATCTGCTCGATAAGCCTAGAAAAAGCGGTTGCCCGTAAATTCTGCGGGAATGCACGACTCTGGAAACCAGGGACTGCCTCCGTTTTCCGGCGATTTCTGCCGAAAAATGGCTGGCTGTCCCCGGTTTGCCCCACGCGACACTGCCCGCAATGCGAGTCACCTCGCAGGTGGCGAGCACGTTGCATGCAACCAATGCCAAATGCTGGAGATTGCTTTTCCAGCTGCGTTCAACTGCTCTTTCTCTGTCTATGCCACACGCGTATCCGCAGCATCGCTGGTGACATTATTCACCACCTTACGCAGCCGTGCGGCCCTTCGGCTTGAGAACCTCCCTCTGCGCCGGCAACGGTACCAGCCATTCGCGGGCCTGCGCATGGCGCGTCGCCGTCGTCAGCGCGTGCTTCGTTCTGACCAGATCGTTCGCGTCGAGTTCAACTTCCTTGTCGGGAAGCGCCGCCGAGCCACCCCAGAGATAGATCTCCTGCGGGACAGATCTCCTGACCACCTGGGTGACCACCTGCCCCGACGCCTTCCTTTTCCCTTTGTAACTAGTGACTTGCGGAAATCGGGCCACCCCAAGAAAAAAGTGGCTAGGGAGGACCCAAGATTCAGGAACGTGGCGTTTTCTTGGCGCACGTAAGGCCGGTGTTGCAACGACTGGCGTCGGGTTGAAGGGAACGCCCAGCTTCAGCCACCGACGCTCCCTGCCGCGCCCCAACAAGCTGTTTTGGTATTCTCCTATCGCCTCAAGTTGGGTGCTTCTGCCACCTTCGCCAGCTTCTCCGATGTGCTTTCGCTTTTCCCATCACGCCGGCGCTTCAACACCACAGGCACCCAGTGTGGTTTGCGGAATCCGCCATTCGGAATCCGCGACGCGATTGGCAGCGTCAGACTGAGGCCGTCGGCAAAGTACACGAGCACGCTCGTCACCTTGACCTCCAACAGGGGCCTGACGGCCGTGATGGCGTCAATCAACGTGCGCGACATGTTCGCCCACAGGAACACGTTGGGCAGGATCTCCAGGGCGTGTTCTCCCTTAGCGTCGTCGCCGAACATCTCCATAAGGTTGGCGAATGAGGCATCCCCGTTGCGGCCGATGTACTCCAAGATCTTCTTGCTCATTTCATCTGCGTTCATATGGTTTCCTTCCTTTCTCTTGGCTGCTTGGTACTTCAAATGGGGCTGGTTCCCTCGGGCAGGTCTGGCTGGTGTACCAGTGTTCGTACCCCGTGTACCAGTCTCCAGCCGCAGACTGGTACACCGTAATCAACTGATGACAGGCAACTTACGGATCGGTGTACCAGTGTTCCAGTCTATTTCGGATTTGGCGAAAACCCCTGACGGTGAAACTATTGTTGGCACCCCCAGGTATTGTGTTTTATGGGCTTTTTCCAGGAATCTACTGGTACACTGGTACACCGTCAATAAATCGTTCTGTTTCATGGGATTCCGGTGGACCAGTAGTGGTACACCAACTGGTACACCGAGGTGGGAGACTGGTACACCGCGCCTATTCGGGCACCGAAAAGCGCCTCCAGCACGGGTTTTCAACAATACTTTGACAAATGGCGAAGTATTCATAACGACTCTCCCTGGCCCCCCTCGTCCGTGCGGCGGTAGCGCCATTCCCGGGCACCCCGCGGCCCGTTATGGAACCGTTCCCAGCCGCGCGACCGCAGGCACCGCACTACCCGGTTCTTGTCCAACTGCGTCCACTGATCCTTCCGTTTCTCCAAACACTCCGTCAGCACTTCGGGGATCGAGACTGAGTCCCGGAGGTCGGCCCAACGTATGATCACTTCGTCCCAGGGATCGTCTTCGTAGCGCGAGGCCTGTTCCACCCGTGCCATCTCGCTGAGCTCCGGCGTGTCCATCCACCACGTTCTTCCCTCGAAGTACAGGTACACCGCCTCGGCCCACAATTGGTCCCGGACCTCAGTCAGAGCGTCGATGTCGATCGCCGCGGCCAGACACTTCACGGGCCAGAAGCGCCGCCCACCGGTCTCATCTCGCAAGTACGTGTTGTTGTTCACGCTACCTGCGAAGACACACTGGCGCGGAAAGTCGCCGCTGCGCTTGCCGTACGGCGGCCGGAACGTGTCGACCTGTGTGGAGATGAACTGCTTGATGCTGCCGACTTCCGCTCGCGAGATGGACTCCAATTCGGCCAGTTCGATGACCCATGCGCTGTGCACCTGGATGAGGGAGTCCTTTGTTCCGAGGTCGGGTACGTGATCGATGAACCAGGGTTCGGCCAGTGTCCGAAGCGTCGTGGACTTCTTAATGCCTTGCGGCCCTTCCAGGATCAGGCAGCAGTCGGCTTTGCACCCTGGCTGAAAGATGCGCGCCACCGCCGAGATCAGCCACCTCGCTCCCACGGCCGCGGAGTACGGTGTCTTTGCGACGCCAAGGTGAAGATTTAGCCACTCATGCAAGCGCGGCGTGCCGTCCCAAGTTACCGACTCCAGGTATTCCCGCACTGGATGAAACGTGCGATCGCCGGCGATGATCTCGACACCCTGCCCAGCGACTTCTTTCGGTACGCGGATGTCCTGGTGTTGAAGCCAGTTTGCCGTGAGGCCATCATCTCGATCACCCCACGTGCGTACCTCTCCCCAAGGAGTGTCCTTACGGGCAACGGTCTTGAGCGCGAATTCATCGCTCCACAGCACGCCCATCCACTCCGGCGCGTGACGGAGGGCAGTAATCACATTGGCGAGAAGGGCACGTGGTTCTCCTTTTTCCGTTAACAGCAACTGGTTCCGCCAGGAGGCTGACTGCGGAGGCTCCGCGATCGAAAGCACTGTCGCCATTGAGGTTTTGTTGTCCGATGACGGAGCCTCCACGGGTGAAGTCGCCGCCACGATTCTGCCAAGTTGCTCGGCTGTGCCGCCGGCTTCGATCCAGTCCCATAGATCACCCCGGGGCGGCAGTCCAGGCAACCGCACGAGCCGGAGTTCAGCCGCGACGCCGGCCAATGCTTTCGCCACGATGGCGCCGTGCTGTTCGCCCTTGTCATCATTGTCGAGGACGACGACTACATTCTTGCCACGGAATGATTCATTGAAAGAGGTATCCCACTCCTCTTCGCCGTCTACGTGGCAGGTCGTGTACAACCCCAACTGCTGAGCGCCCCGATCGGCGGCTTTCTCGCCATTCACCAGGAAGATCTGGGATGCGGCCGCCAGCGTTGGCCAGCGATAAAGCAAATCGCGAGCCTGGTCAGGCCGTTTAATGCGCCAGCCGCGCTTGGACGTGAGCACGAACTGCCGAAACGTCTTGTCGTTGGCACGGTCCATAAAACGAGCCTTGGCGAGGACCGGCGTGCCGTCCGCCCGGGTGTAGGGATATGTTGCAACCCACTGCCACTGCTTCTCCTTTTCTACCTTGCGGATCGCGTCTTCCAAATAGTTCCGGCTCCAAGCAGGCATGTCGCTGCGCAGCCACCATTCGACGGTCTCGCCCCACGGCGGAGCATTCGGATCTTCCATTGCCGGGAGGGCCTGCGTGTTGCGACTGGCGGGCTCGAATCGCTCGCGGAATTCGCGCCACCCCAAGCCTTGACAGGCGTTGTGAAAGCACTTGAAACCCAAGCGTCCATCCGCGCCCTCAAACACCGCAGCATCAGGAGATCGGTGGGAAGGATCAAAGGGACAATGCTCCAAGACGTACTTGCGGCCGCCGTCATAGGCGACAGGTGGGGCGTGCCGAATGCCGTACTGGTGTAAAAATTTCTCGAGATCGAATATGGTCCCAGTTGCCCGTGGCATCGCAATCACGCGTGCGCTGCTCTTTGCCGGTGCATGCGCCGCCAGAACATTGAGTAATTCCGGTGGGACGACATCGACTATGCTGGGGACATCCAGGATCCGCGACAAACGGTGTGGCCTCTCTTCCGTGCTATCTCCCTTCCTCGCCGTCGTACCGTAGGCCTTGAAGATTCGCGAAGCGTTGTAGGTAGTAAGATCGACTGCAACCGTGTCGGTACCGTGCCGGTTCGACAGTGCAACGAGAACACGCTTCACCAGTTCGGTCGATTCGGCATCGTTGGGTAGATCCAGGCGATACAGAAGGTGGGCGCCATTCCCGCTGTCGGCCAGCACCGGCGCCGGCCAACCGTCCTCAGTCAGTTGAGCCCGAATCGAACTAGCCAGTTCCAGGGCGGCCGCATGTTCAGCGTTGCTGCTGGAAATGCCAGCCGGGCGCCGTGGATCAATATCCACCAGCAACCACCGCCGGCAGACGATATCGTTATCGCTGGTGGTGTTCTCAACAAATGCCTTCAGCTTGTGGTCGGCACGGGCCAGCAGCGCCGGGTTCACCGGGTTGGGCGTCCAGAAGACTCCGGGAAACTTTAATCCCTCCAGTCGTTCCACTTCCTCCACAAGGCGATTCTGATCCGAAAAATATCCGGAGATCGTGCGATGCCGGCCAGCCTTGGGCACTCTAAGTTCGGCAACATCGCTGGGGCGGAACAGACAAACTACGGCGCGCCGGATCTCATCTGCCACATTCGATGCCGAGACCATTTCTGCCCCGGGGTTGATGTCGCGACTGCTCATAGAAAAGTCTCCGGCTGCGATTGCGATGCGATGGCCTGCTCAACTGCTCCTGCAATGCGCTTCAGAGTTTCCCGCTCTTGCTGCTCAACGCTGCGCAGATGGCTCAAACGCCGAAAGTCGATGTGCTGGAGGATGCAATTCCTAACCAACCGGCGTAGTTCTTCCGGCGGAAGCGCATCCACTTCTACGCTCTCGTCATCGAATGACTTGCTGCGGGAATCGGTCTTTTTGGTGGGGCGTGTCGGCAGCGCCCAAAGGTCGATTTGCGCGCGGGTAACTGCTACCCGCTCAAAGTACATCTCCGCCGTCGGGGCAAACTCACGGATGCCCGCCTCCACCGCCCGCGTGATATCGCAGCCGCTCGGATCGTAGTCACCGAAGTAATAGAGGTATGCTGGCTTTTTGAACGCGCTCATCGCTTCGGCGGCTTCGTGCAAGTAGGAAATCGAAGGATAGCCGCGAGTAACCATCAGCGGCACATCGAACTCCGCAGTCTCCTCATACAGCACGCAGCTGAGTGCATCCTTTTCCAACCAGATCTCCACATAGGCGTCCTGGTCGTCCCACACTGCCCGCCGGTATAGCTGTTGCGATTCGACGAGCATATCGCCCAGCGAAGAATAGCTCGGGGGCTTGCGCACCCAGCGCGTGTTGTCGGCGATAGAGTCGAATGGGATCTCCTTTTGCCGCCGCATCTCAGCCAGTAATCGCACCACCGTACTCTTGTACTCGGCCTCGGTCTTGGCAACAAATCCGCGACTCACCAACTGATAGAACACCTGGCGCACGGTAGCCGGCTGAATTTCCCGGACGACCCGGACCATGGCATTGCGAAGGGCGTCAATCTCGCTCCGCGTTCGGCGCTTTGTGGGCCTAGGCTCACAGAGCAAGACGCTACTCATGGCCGCCTCCGCTCTTATCTGCGTGCGTGTTCTTCTCAATCCACTGTTTCAGCGCCGCCCCTGGCACTCGGACGACGCGTCCGACCGGCGCCCGCATTGCGGGTAGCGTGCCATCCTGCATCCAGCGGTAAGCGAGTGCGCGCGAAATTCTCAGTCTGCCGGCAACCTCCCGAGCTGTTAAAAGCTGATTTTCTATTTGGGTGTCCATGCTATATAAGCGCCACCACCTCTTTAAGTGTCCATAAAGTGATATATATCTTATGTAGTGATACTCTATTGCTTCTAGATTGTCGATCCTGTACAATCATTCCAAATGACCAAACGCAAGCTGGCCGATCACTCCGCCGCAGATCTTGCCTGGCAGCCGTTAGCCGGCACTTCCAGCGCAAGCATGGAGCGTATTGCCGTCGAGGCCTGCCTGGAGGGCCCGCCGCTCGCCGACTCCGAATGGAACCTGCTGGAAACCCAGGGGTTGGTGGAGGACATCAAACGAGGCAGACGCACGCCCATGCAGGCGGCGGTGCTGGTAGGGCAGTGGCGGGACGCAGTACGCGGTTCGGCGCCGCGGATCCGCAGTTCGAACACGTCTTCTTCCCTGCGCGCCGAAGCTATCTCGCAACTGGTGGCCGTTGAAGCTAACAAGCATCCTCAAGTGGTTCAGTTTCGCGATCGCATCCTTCGCGGAAGACTGCTCGAAGCTGATCAACTGGATCGCTGGTTCAGCGTCGTGGCGCGCAAGCAGCAGTTCAAACAATGGATAAAAGTCTATGCATCGCCAGAAGAGATCGCGGCAGGGGCCGTGTTTATCGATAGCTCCAACACCGTCAATAGTGGCTTTGATATCTTGAGCTACACGATCCCCGGCACAGATGAGGTACGCCGGATACTGGTTTCAAGCAAAGGTATTTTGGGCTGGCTGCGTTGGCTTTCCGAAACCCTTTCGGTGGAGTTTTGCTGGACGAAGGCAGCCACAACCACTTTTGTCCTTACTGGTGCGACGCCACCTATTCCGGAATCCACTCACCACATCCGAAGAGGAAACATCTCAGCGCTGACGCGAGTCCAGATGGTCATCGACCCGGCGATGAGCCCACGGGAAGTATCCGCACTGTATCGAGAGATCCGGCTGCGGCATTTCGGCCGCCGGCACCGTTCGATGAGCGAAAAGCATATCGAGTTGGCGAAGTTCTGGTCAACCGCCAATCAGGATTTGACATGGAAAGCTCTGCGGGAACAGTGGAATGCGCTTCACCACAAATGGGCCTATAAGCGTGACCAGAACTTTGCCCGCGACTGCGAGCAAGCTCGCAATCGGCTACTAGGGCAAAGTGAAGCAAAAATGTTTGATGCCTCGGCTCGGGATTTCGCCAACCCAGAGGTATTTCCGTGAACAACGGCGAGTTCCGCAGCGCAGATGCAGATGGTCCAGAGCCACCTCCTCACCTGAAATTCCAGCGTTACCAGTTTGCGCATGTTCCGGGACGATTCCGAAAACGAAGCTACCGCAGCCAGCTCAGCGTTGCCGTCCCGAAGAAAGTGGAAGAGTGTCATCGTCTCATCGGAAAGCTTGCCCGCAGAATATACCTGCCGAACGGTTCGGTGGATGTTGAGGACCTTGTGCAAATCGGCGAGATGGTGTTCTGCGAGCAGGTAGCAAAGCTGGGCGCGAGCATCATTCAGAAGCCAACGGTCGCACTGCGTATCTTGATGGAAAAAGTTCAATGGGCCATGTTTCATGCCATCGATCAGCATCAAGTATCGCTGCCTGAGCGGTCGAAGGACAGCACCGCCAGTTCAGGT
Organism: uncultured Acidobacteriia bacterium; assembly: GCA_903881085.1. Classification (GTDB taxonomy): domain Bacteria; phylum Acidobacteriota; class Terriglobia; order Bryobacterales; family Bryobacteraceae; genus CAIRSA01. Next base: position 38,460 of record CAIRSA010000241.1, on the reverse strand, counting down.
GAATATCTTTCGGAGTTGACTGCCGACGCTGGCGATAAGAACGTGCCAATCACAGAATGCAACAACACCGTCGCGCGAGGGAAGAACGGCTGGGATTTCATCCCCTCGCGTTACCAAAGTTGGGGCACGCCATTGCCGCCGACACTCTGCCAACCGAATCCAACGTCGTTGTGCGCCTGCGCGAGACACTTGCCTTTGGTGTTGGTCGGCGCATGCGCCGAGAAGCACCCGCAACAAAAAACGCCGCCAAACCCGAAGGCCGGCGGCGTGCATGAAACGGAAACAGATTATTACGCAGTGGTGCGATAGGCCCGTTCTCCGTCAGTCCGTTTGAAGGACTCGACCGCCAGTCCCATCTTCTTGCCAAGGCTACCGGAAATGAAGCCGCGTATGCTATGTGATTGCCATTGAGTGGCGTCCGCAATCTCCTTGAGGCTCGCCCCATCCGCGCGACGAATCAAATCGATCACGATGGCTTTCTTGCTGCCTGCGCGCGCGACGGGCGCTGCGTCCTTGTCGGTTGCGCCTTTGGCCGCCTTGGCCTTCGTTGGCGCGACAGGGGCCGCGTGTCGCGCGGGTGTCGGCGTCAGCGTCTGGATGGCCTTCCAGATTCTGTCGATGGCCGTCTTGCGATCGGTGAACTTCTTCACCGGCTTCAGCTCAGCAAATGGCGCCACGCCAGCGAAGCCATTCCAGACTTCAACGAAGCGTCCGATCGCCCATCCGCCGGTCAGCTTCGCCAGTTCCTTCTCGCTCGAGAATGTTCCTTCAATGTTTCCGATGCGGTAGTTCAGCGCATCTTCGTATTCGGCAAACGCCGTGATGGCGTTGTCGTTTTCAATGGCATAAGTAGTCATAATCAATAATCAAGTCCCTTCTGATCCACCGCACTCCGATCACCAAGGCTGGCCAGGACATAAGCGAGTTCCTCGCTGACGCGGCCGAGATCCCCAGCGTAGCCCCAGTTGGAGGGCTCCTGCGCCTGGCGCGCATTGTGCTGTTCCAACTGCCGCGCAATTCGCTGCAGTAAGTCCTGGCACTCCGCATGGCGTTCCGTGTAGCAATCGGCGGCCGTTTGTTTGGTGTTTTTGGTGCGTTGCATCGTATCCATACATCACTCTGTTGGCTTTGAATAGCAAGGAAGAAGTCGGGCCCAGGCGTCCCGCTGCTCACGCCACAACATAATCGAGGCAATCCTGCGTACTGCCACCTCGCCTACAGGGAACCGCCCGAACGGAGTACGCGGCTGATTGAGGATCTCTTGCTGAATGTCTGGAGCCAGCCAAAGCAACCGCATCACCTGACTGATGCGCTCCTTGCTGATGCAACCAAGCCGCGCCAGATCGGAGTGATCCTTGGCCAGGCCGCGCCTAATCATGTCGTCGAAGCCGATGGCCAGCGCCAGCACTTCGGCAACGCGCGGGAGCTTGCCACGCTCGGTCCCCGGCGCCGCCGCTTCCTTCTTCGAGTGCGGCCGCAATTGAAACTGGATCTCGTTCATACTCATTACACCTCCTGCATCAGACACAACTGCTTCACGCCAGCGGACCGGAAACACACGGAGACCGTACCCGTGCGCCCGTCGTAGCTCACCGTCTCCACCAACGCTTTAATCAACTGTTCCTGCTCGCGCGGCGGTAACTGCCGCCACAAGCCGTCGAACTCTCTCAATGCCTGTGCCACCTCTCCGCGTGCCACATCCCCCGATCCCGACTCCTCCAACTGTTTCATCACCGCCGTCAGCATCACCGGATTCATGCCGATGCCGCGAATCTGCTCGATCACACCCTGTTCCAATTCCGGCGCGGAGACTGCGCGCGTCGCACATTGAGTCCAGCCACGCTGGTGAGCCTTGACGCAAACGTAATAGCGGTAGATCCTCGTATCCTTCTTCGTATAGGTATGAACCATTCCGACATTGCACGTGGCACATCGGACGACACCCTTGAGCAGCGCGCCGTACTTGTTGCGCAGGGTGTGCTCACGGCCCGGCGCGTTTGCTTTCAGTCGCGTCTGCACCTTCTCCCAAGTTTCGAGATCAACAATTGCCGCATGCTCACCGGGATAGATCTCGCCGCGATGCCGGACCTGGCCGGTATAGATGATGTTGGTCAACAGCAGATAGAGCCGCGGGCGAGTAAACGGCTTGCCGCCAGCCAACTTATTGTCGCGAGTCGTCCAGCGCTTCATTGTCCATTTGCGCCGCTCGAGTTCTTGCACCACCGGCAGCAGCGAGCCAAGCTCGAGATAGAGATCCAAGATCGCGCGCACGCGGGCCGCTTCCTCCGGATTCACCACTAGCGAGCCGCCATCAGGATGCACATCGTAGCCAAGCACCGGACTGCCGCCAACCCACTTACCTTTTCGCCGCGCCGCCGACATCTTGTCGCGCGTCCGCTCAGCGATCATCTCCCGTTCGAATTGAGCGAAGCTGAGGAGTATGTTCAGCGTCAGCCGGCCGAGCGACGCCGTTGTGTTGAACTGTTGTGTGACCGAAACGAAGTTGGCGCCATGCTTATCGAACACCTCCACGATGCGGGAGAAGTCGAGCAACGAGCGCGTCAACCGGTCGACCTTGTAGACGACAACGCATGTCACCAGGCCACTGCGCACATCGTCCAGCAGACGCTTCAACGCGGGCCGCTCCATGTCAGCGCCGGTGAATCCACCATCGTCATACTTCTGCGGCAGTGCTATCCAACCCTCCTGACGCTGGCTAACGATGAACGCCTCGGCCGATTCACGCTGGGCGTCCAGTGTGTTGAAGTCGGAGTCGAGGCCCTCGGCAGTGGACTTCCGCGTGTAGATCGCACAGCGGATCGGCTCAACAATAGCGCGCAGCTTGTTACTGGCCGCCATGTGAAACCTCCTTGGTGCATCCAAAGAACAGAAAGCCATTCCACTTCGTTCCCGTGATCTGCTGGGCGATGGCGGACAAGGACCGGTACACTCGCCCGTCATAATCGAAGCCGTTGTCGAGCACCTTCACGACGTGCGTCTCCCCCTTGTGCTCTTTCACCAGCAGGCTGCCCGGCATCGGCAAACGGGTGTCGTGATTAGTGGTGATGCGTGTCGTCGAAGTGAGTTCTGCTTCAATTGCACTTCGTGCGGCCGCACCCTCAATTCGCAGCCGCAGCGGCGCATCCCGCGCCACCGCCAAAGCCAACTGGCGAGTTTCTTCTGGCAGCCCACCCTCAACGTCAGCCTGCAGTCGCCAGGCGATCTGCCGGGATAGAAACTCTTTGTGGTGAGACTTCGCCGGCGCTCCGAACAACTCCACATGCCGCGTGCGCAACTCCGGCACTGTCATCTTCGCCAGCCGGTTAACTTCGGCGGCAATGTCGATCTCTTTCTCTGTATTCTCCAACGGCGTCAACCTCATGTCTATGAACGCTCCTGTCGTGCCGGTTATCAAGGGCGTCAAGGGGTCGATGAAGGGGAATTGGCGACCACGAACTCGAAGTGGCCGGTCGTCCCATTGACGTCCGCACCCACAACGGAGTCCGCTTAACGGTCGTCCGGCTGTCTGGTGATGAGGAAACGATTGTTCGATCGTGTCCGTATACAATATACGCAAAGAGTTCGAAAAGTGTCCGCCCCTCCATGCACTTTTTTTCAGCATTCGAACCGCATCTGACAATAGATACTCACGAGGTTAGAAAACTGTCCAGTTTTCGTCTCGCACCAACCCGATTGTCCCTACCAACTAATACCGGGCGAGTGGACGCAATTTTCGAAAATCTGAGCCCGCCGGCGGGCTCCCGAAGCCGCCCCGGGGCGAGTTAGGAAAACATGAACTCTTGGGCCCCCACGCTGGACAGAGCCGTCCACAAACGCAAGCCGTCAACTTGAGAATGCCGAGAATTCGAAGGAAAAAGTTGGGGGCCCAAGCTGAACCATGGGGGTTGGCAGCGGTTTTCGAACCGAACAGGATCAAAACGGAGAATGGCTCAAAAGCGGCAGAAGTCCTGGAATGTTGGGGATATGCGGCTACTGGCCCCAGAGGGGGGCGTCAACATAATGGCGGCAGGAATTTCGGAAGAAAAACTTTTGGCTCCCCAGTCTGGATTCGAACTCTGCTCACGAACTCAAGCTAGTACTTGGAAAGGCCCCATGGAGACCTAGGGCAGAAAGACGAAATTTGTCATCATCATCAAGCCGGGAGCAGTCCCGAGAGCCACGATCCAGGCCGGCGATGACTGGACTGCGATTACAAACTCCGGAATTTCCTTATTAGAGGATAAGCTTTCCTTCGGGTTGAGGATCGGTCCTGGGACAGTGACCAGCGACGGAACGGTTTCCGGTGACAAGATAAAGTTCGATGTCACCGGCAGTCAAGTCGACAAAGATGAGCTCATTTGCATGCGGCAAAGCGGCGTCAACCTGCTGCCGCATCAGTAGTAGCCAGGTGCTGCGGGAATCAAGCCGCCTATCCGTTGCGGATCTGAGTGATAATGTCGGAATGAAGATTCCGTTGACAAGGCGTGAGGCGTGCTTGTCCCTGCTTGGGACGATCGGAAGCAGACAGTCGCTGTTCAGCCAGGCGCAACGCCCGGCCATTGCGCCCGGCGAACACTGGTCACGTTTTCGCGGACCAAACGGCTCAGGCATCGGCTCGGGAACGGGCTACCCTGTCACATTCGGGCCTAAACACAATGTCGTCTGGAGACGCGGTGTTCCTATGGGAAAGTCTTCGCCGGTGTTAACGGACAGCCGGGTCTTTCTAACGGCCGACGATGGCAAAAAGCTGCTGGTCCTCTGCGTTGATCGCGCCACAGGCAAGACGGTGTGGGAGCGCGGAGTGACTCCTGCGCGCCAGGAATTCAAGCATCCGTTGAACCATGCGGCCAGTCCAACAGCAACTACCGATGGCTCGAACGTCTACGCGTTCTTTGGCGATTACGGGCTGGTCTCGTATGCCGCCGATGGCAGCGAGCGGTGGCGTGCGCCACTGGGCCCATTCTCAACCATTTGGGGACTTGGGACTTCTCCGGTAATCGTCGGCGAAACCGTGGTGCTGCTGCTGGATGGCATCGCGCGCTCGTTCATTATTGGTTTCGACAGCGGTTCGGGGCGTAAGAAATGGGAAGTCGAACGATCGGCTTTCGGCCTGAATCACTCGACGCCAATCGTGCGCGGAAACGAGATCCTGGCTTTGGGGTCGCACGAATTGGTTTCATATGCCGCGGACAGTGGCGAGCGGAATTGGGACGTGAAGATATTGCCTGGAGGAGTGGTCGCGAGTCCGATTTTAGGAGTAGATGACACGATAATTTCAGTGATTTCCCCTGCGGAGTCTATCCCGCCTTTTCCGGATAAGGATGGCGATGGCATCATCACGGAGGCGGATATTTCGAACGATCCGAAGGACTGGCAGGCTGCACGCACGCTCCGGACGATCGGCAGGGAGTCCGGCGATCGCGATGGGAAAATCACAAGGGAGGAGTGGAATACTTTTTGGGGCGTGTTCCAGGGAAAGGCGGCGGTAAATTCGACGCGCATCGGCGCTCCCGAAGAAGAATCTCCCAAGCGGCAAACGGTGTGGTCTCACACCAAGGGAGTGCCCAGAGCTTCGACGCCGTTGATTTACGATGGGATCGTGTACTTCGTGAATAATGGCGGCATTCTTGCCGCACTCAACGCAAGGACGGGAGAAGTTCTGAAGGTTGGGCGGCTTGAGGGAGCCCTGGATGATTACTATGCATCGCCAGTGGCCGCGGATGGGCGGATCTACTTCACATCGGAGTCGGGCAAGGTGACGGTGGTGAAGCCGGGCGCCGATTGGAGCGTGGTTGCGTGCAATGATCTGGACGAGCCGTGTTATGCAACACCGGCGTTGTCGAATGGAAAGATTTTTGTGCGGACATCGTCGTCGCTTACGTGCTTCGGTTCGATCGCCGCTTAGGCGCCTGTGGCAGAGGTCCCACAGTCGCAAGCGCATCGACTCGCCAAACCTTATTTCCCAGTTATCGCGAAGTAATCGTAATCCGTCACCGACTGGGAAATACCAGCTGGCAGCGGGATACCAGGCACCATGCCACTGATCCCCACCATCAGCGGCCCGGGCGCTCGCATCTCCATTGAGTTCGACGCCTCGCGGAAACCGAAGTCCGCCTCCTTCAGCAGGCTCATGGCGTCTTCCGGCGCATTGGGAGGCGCCTTCTTCTCCCCCGTGTTGGTGCGTTTCAGGGGTAGCCATTGTTTGCCATCCAAGCTGTAGTAAGCCCGGTATAAGGAACCGGCGCGCTCGATGCGCAGCCACAGCGGATCGGCGTCCACAAATTCGCGCGCGACGGTGGTATAGTCGCCGTCGATAGCGCCGGTGAGAGCAAGCTCGCTGCGAAAGCGAATTCCGCGGTCCAGCCGAATATAGTTGCCCTCGTCCTTCCAGACCAGCAGCCCGCCGCACCAGCGCCCTGGCCCAGCCACCTTCGTTTCCATTGTGAAATCGCCATCTACCTCGCGAACAAGGCGCGGGGCCGTGTAGTCTCGTCTGCCGGGCCACAGGTCGTGATAGCCTTTCACCGCGATGCGCAAAAAACCGTCGCGCGCGTCCAGGCTTTTGCTGCTGTCGCGCTTGGGATCCACCCATCGCCAGCCGGGTTGTAGAGAGCCTTTGAAATCGTCACGGAAGGCCGCGGCGAACTTAACACCCGCCGGAATCGGTGGCGCGACGAATTGGAAATCGCCGTTCACGAAACTGTAGGATTTGCGGATATCGCCTTGTTCACTGAACATGACGTCAACTCCGTCCCCGGTCACGAGGCCGTTATCGAAACAAAACATAATACGGTAGCGGCCGGCGATCCTGGCGGGTTTATCGATTTTGAACCTAAACGTGCCATCGGGCGCGATGCGCCCGGCATAGCTCGGGAACCAATACTCGTCTTTTCCCCCGCGATCGTCGATCAGGATTGCGGTGTGGGCCCGTTGATCGGATTGGAGCCTCGCGGAGATCGTCACAAAGTCGCCATCCGGGTGGAAGACGGGAGTGTATTCGGACAGCTGCACCGCTGGCATCTTCATCTTGTCCGCGGCACTGCCCGTGAAGATCGGATGCCTCCACAAGATGGCCGCGGAAGACTCAGCCAGATAGGCTTTCTCTGGCAGTGGAAGATTGCGCGAACCGTAGACCATATTCGTCGGCCCCATAAGAGTGTTGCCCAAGTTGAGGGCCAGTTGGGGACCGACGTGTGGCAGGCCAAAAGCATGACCCAATTCGTGAATGCAGCCCTTCAGGAAGACCTGCCCATTGAAGCCCTCAAATGGCCCGAGATCGGGGCGATAATCGCCGGGAATCGTCTCATAATTCACCATTGCCCATCCGCCTTGCGGTGGATTTCCCATTGCGGCAAAATCGTTGAACCGCGCCGGCCGGTCGCCCAGATAGACCCAGATCCACCACACCACGCCTTTGGGTGGCGCGCCATATTCGCGCACAGCCCGGTCGATCACGTAGTGGGAATAATCAGGCTTCGCATATTTCCCGCTCGCTACCGGCAACTCTCCACGAACGTTGAACACTTCGACCAAGCCGTCCTGCTGCCTCCGGAAGATGCTTTTTACCGCCGGCGGGTAACCCCACCGGTGCATCTCCCTGAAGAAGAATGCATCCGTTGTATCGGCCATTTGCGTCATTCGTTCCCGTACGCCTTTTGGAACGGGAACATCGGAAGGCGTGAACAGGACAAGCCGCACGTACGGCTTGTCAGTGGTCTGATCGGCCTGGGCCCAGGCAGGGATGCCGATGCAAAGCAAGGCCAGGAGATAGAGGTGTCTCATATCGGTCTTATTATATGTGTTCACATCTTCTTTGGGGGAGCGAGGAGCCCTGCGGTAAAGCGTGCCCCGTGCTTGCCGCTGTACAATCACGTAATGAAGATTCAATGGAATTCGATTTGGACATGGGCTGCGGCCACCGTGCTTGCGTCGGGATGCCTGCTTGTTGCGCAGGCGCCGGGCATTAAGCGCACGTTTATTCAGCAGGAAGATATCTCGATGCCGGGGCGCGAGGCTCGGGTGGCGCAGGTGGAGATTGCGCCTGGGTCGTCGGCGGGGCGGCACACGCATCCGGGCGAGGAGATCAGTTATGTGATTGAAGGCGTGATGGAGGTTGAGGTGGAAGGGCGTCCGATGAAGACGGTGAAGGCCGGCGAGTCGTTCATCATTCCCAATGGCGCCAAACACAACGCGCACAACAAAGGCACAGTGCCGGTGAAGCTGGTTGGCGTTTATCTGGTTGAGAAGGGCAAGCCGGTTGCGACTCCGGCGCCGTAACGCGATGCGACGAATATTACTTGGTTCTTGGTTAGCCGGGCTGCTGTGGAGTCAGCAGCCCGCAGTGCGGCCTCCGACAATTCCGATGACGCGGGAGGAGATGGAGGCAATTCCGCTGGTCGCACCGGCGAAGGGGAAGAGTGTTAAGAGAACACTGTTCGATGGGACGACATTGAATGGATGGCGGGGGAATCCTTTGTGGTGGTCGGTCAAAGACGGGGCCATTGTGGGCAAGTTTCACGACAAGGTGCCTACCAGCTTCTTGTTTACGGAGGAGTCGTTTTCGGACTTTCGGCTGACGCTGATGTCGAAGATGGTGGAGTCGGATAATCACGCTGGAGTGGCGTTCTGGAGCGAGATCGTGGAGCGGCCGGACAACAAGTTCTTCACCCGCGGGCCACTGGTGGTGTTTCCGAATCCGGGGATGTGGGATTACATTGACGCGAAGGGGATCCGCGTTTTCAAGCCGGCGAAAGAGAAGGTCACATCACAGTATGAATGGGTGAAGGTGGAGATTCTGGCACAAGGGAATCGGGTGCGCGCGGCGTTCAATGGCGTGCAGGTGATGGAGTGGCGCGAGGCGGATCATAGCCGGGTGAAGGCGGGGCCGATCGGGGTGCAGCTGCATGGGTGGACCGGGCCGCAGGAGGTTTTGTATAAGGATATTGTGGTGGAGACGTTTCCGGTGGAGGACCGTTTGGTCAGTTTGCGGAATTGACTTAGTTAAGTCGCGGTTCGATACTTTAAGCGTGAAGACGGATTCTGTTCGAACTAGTATCGATGTGCCCAAGGAATTGCACCGGAAGCTGAGGGAGGCGGCCGCGCGGCAAGGTTGCTCAGCGCGCAAGCTGATTCTGGCCGGCATTGAGAATATGGTGGAACGGGCTGAACCGCTTGCGGTCAAGCGGCGGCTTGATTTGAGTAAGGGGCTGGTTCCACCTGATAAACGCCGCTTACCTGTGACGGCAAAGCAGATTTATGAGTTCATTGATTATCCATGACGTTAACGTCTGGCTGGCGCTCGCGGTGGCCGAACACGAGCACTACGAAAAGGCTCTGTAATGGTGGAGCGGATGCGAAGGCAAGATCGGTTTTATCAGAGTCACTCAGCTGAGCATGCTTCGGTTGCTAACGACATCCGCGGCAATGGGCGGGAGACCGCAATCTGCAAATCAGGCTTGGGTTACTTACGACAGGTTCTTCCATGATGGCCGTGTGTTGTTTCTGCAAGAACCATTCGCTGTGCCAAGGGGAACAAGGCTGAGCCCAAGCTCTGGCAAGATTCCTGGTTGTTGGCGTTCGCGACTGCGGCGGATGGGGTGATTCTCACCTTTGACAGAGCGCTTGCGAAACGGTCTTCGCGTTGCAGAATGCTGGCAGGATAGCAGACTGGGGCGAGTGCCACTCGCCCGCAGAATGCCATTCTGCCCTACGTGGGCCTAGTGTTGTTTGCGAAGCTGGATGCCCAGTTCGCGCAGCTGGCGGTCGGGCACTTCGCTCGGGGCGTCGCACATCAGGTCGGTTCCCTTGGCGGTCTTGGGGAACGGGATGACGTCGCGGATTGAGGTTTCGCCAGCGAGGATCATCACCAGGCGATCGATACCCAAGGCGATTCCACCGTGTGGCGGTGCGCCGTATTCCAAAGCATCCAGCAGGAAGCCGAAGCGCTTGCGTGCTTCTTCCAGACTGAAGCCGACCGCGGTGAAGACCTTCGACTGCACGTCGCGGCGATGGATACGAATCGAGCCGCTGCCCAGTTCAACGCCGTTCAACACGATGTCGTAGGACTTGGCGCGGCAGCGGGCCGGGTCGCTGGTCAACTTGTCGATGTCTTCATCCAACACCGAAGTGAACGGATGGTGCGCGGCGACCCAGCGGCTGTCTTCTTCGTTCCATTCGAACATGGGGAAGTCGACGACCCAGAGGAATTTGTAGACCTTGGGGTCAAGCAGTTTGTGGCGGTCGTTGTACTTCTGCGCGGCTTGCAGGCGAAGCTGGCCGCAGGCCATGAGGACGGTCTCTTCCGGGCGCTGGCCCTTGGGCTCGCCGGACCAACCGCAGACGATCAGCAGATCTTCTTCCTTGCAGCCGACGCGCTCGCGGACCTTCGCCATTTCGGCGGGGAAGTCCTTGTCGAGGCGCTTCACATCGTCATAAACACGCAGGCCGCGTTCCTGGCCGAAGGCCTTGAGTTCATCGCGCTCGCGGCGGGTGACAGTGCCGACGTTCGGGATGTGGATGGCAACCAACGGCAGGCCGGGAGAGGTGAGTTGGGCGTCTTCACCGAACAGGTCTTCCACGCAATAGAACGGCGGAATGCGCATGTCGGGCTTGTCGATGCCATAGGAATGCATGGCCTGGGCGTGCGTCATGCGTACGAACGGCGTTTCGATTTCGCCGCCACCTGCCAACGCCACAACCTTCTTCAGCAACGGTTCGATGACAGCAAAGATCTGATCCTGCTGCGGGAAGCTCATTTCGATATCGAGCTGGGTGAATTCGTACTGGCGATCTGCGCGGAGATCTTCGTCGCGGAAGCAGCGCACAAGCTGGAAGTATTTTTCGAAGCCGCTGATCATCAGCAGCTGCTTGAAGATTTGCGGCGACTGCGGCAGAGCGTAGAACATGCCCGGATTTACGCGGCTGGGGACGAGGAAGTCGCGCGCGCCTTCGGGCGTGGACTTGGTCATGAAGGGCGTTTCGATTTCGAGGAAGCCGTCATGCACCATGTGCTCGCGGATCGCGAAGCTGACCTTGGAACGCAAAATGATATTGCGCTGCATGCGAGGGCGGCGCAGATCGACGAAGCGATACTTTAGGCGCGCGTCTTCCGACACGTCCACCGATTCTTCCATAGGAAACGGCGGAGTGCGGCTTTCGTTCAGGATCCAGATCTTGTCGACCACCACTTCCACTTCCCCGGTGGGGATGTTAGAGTTGATGGTTTCGGCCGAACGCAGTTCGACGGTGCCTTCCACTGCGACGACGAATTCCGAACGGAGCAGCTCCGCTTTTTCGTGCACTTCGGTGGCGGTGCCTTCATGAAAGACGGCTTGTGAGACGCCATCGCGGTCGCGCAAGTGAATGAAGATCACTCCACCCAAATCGCGGCGGCGATGCACCCATCCCATGAGTAGGGCGCGCTTGCCTGCATCGGTGGCCCGCAACTGGCCGCAGCTATGAGTGCGGCGGAGGTCACCTAAAAAGTCCAATGGTACATTTTCCGGCATATTAGTTTTTCAGCTTTTCCGCGAGCTGGGCGCGATTGACGCTTTCCTGCTCGCCGGTCATCATGTTCTTTAGTGTGTAAGTTCCGGCGGCGATTTCGTCGCTGCCGACAATCAAAACATTGCGTGCTTGAATCTTGTTGGCGATTTCCATCAACCGCTTCAACTTGCCGCCCAGGGCCAGTTCCACGCAGATGCCCTTGGCTCGGAGTTCGCGAGCCAGTATCGCACAATGGCGCAGTTCTTCTTCGCCCATGGGGGCGATAAACAGGTCGGCGGAATGGAGCAGCATGTCGGGACGGGCTTCTTCGACGGCCATCACCAGGCGGTCTTCACCGATGGAGAAGCCGATGCCCGGCGAGTGGACTTTCGAGCCAAGCATTTCGGCCAGACCATCGTAGCGTCCGCCGCCCAATACGGAGTTCTGCGCGCCGAGCGCGCCGTGCACAACTTCAAAGGTCGTGCGAGTGTAGTAATCCAGGCCGCGCACCAGCCGCGGGCGAATCGCGTAGGGGATCTTGCGATCGTCGAGATACGTCTTCACATAGCGGAAGTGCTTTTCGCAGACTTCGCAAAGGTGGTCGAGAATCGAAGGCAGCTTTTCGATGATGGGCTGATCTTCGGGGACTTTGCAGTCGAGCACGCGCAGCGGGTTCGTTTCGGCGCGGCGCTGGCAGTCCTCGCACATGCGTGGGGCAACTTCCTTCAACTGTTCTTTCAGCGATGCGACAAACTTGGGGCGGCAGGTGGAGCAGCCGACGGAGTTGATGAACAACTTGAAGCCGTCGAGGCCGGCGCGTGTCAGGATCTCAACGACGATCTCAATGATTTCCGCGTCGACAGCGGGCGATTCCGAACCGATGACTTCGGCGCCGATTTGATAGAACTGGCGGTATCGGCCTTTTTGCGGACGCTCGCGGCGGAACATGGGGCCCATGTAGTAGAGCTTTTGCAAGCCAGGCTGCTGGTCGAGACGGTGTTCGATGTAGGCGCGAATTACCGAGGCGGTGTTTTCAGGCCGCAAGGTTAACGACGTCTTGTCGCGGTCGCGGTCTTCAAACGTGTACATCTCTTTGGAAACGATATCTGTGTCTTCGCCCACGCCGCGCGCGAACAGCGCGGTCTCTTCGAAAATGGGCGTGCGGATTTCCTGGTAGTTGTAGGCGCGGAATACGCGCCGCGCCACATCTTCCACGTGGTTCCACACCGCGCTTGCGGGCGGCAGAATGTCTCGCGTACCTTTAATTGCCTTGATCAAACCTGCTCCTGCTTAAATTCTTGACTCAACTCAACGTAGTGTTGCGCGCCGGATTGAAACCGTTCGCGCTCTTCGGCCGATACTTCGCGGCGCACCTTGGCGGGGACGCCCATGGCTAACGACCCGGCGGGAATCTGCATCCCCTCAGGCACCAGCGCGCCGGCGGCGATCACCGAACCTGCACCGATGCGGGCGTTATTCAGAACGATTGCGCCGATGCCGATGAGACAATCGTCTTCCACATGACATCCATGTAGAACTACCGAATGGCCCACCGTGACACGGTTGCCGATGAACAGCGGCGGAATGCCTTCGTCGCCATGGAGCACGCTGTTGTCCTGGATATTCGACTCGTCGCCGATCAGGATGGCGTTGACGTCTCCACGCACAACGGCGTTCGGCCAGATGCTGGAGCGCTCACCGAGACTCACATCGCCGATCACCTGGGCACTTGGATCGATGTAGGCTGAAGCGGCCACGCGGGGCGCCTTGCCACGAAAGGAACGGATCATTTGCTTAGTTCTATCATGCTATCACGGCAGGGGGCTTGGCCGCGCTAACATTAAGAAACCTTAGGGAACCCGGGGCTGCCAACGGGCGTCAAACGTGTTAGGCTAATGGCGTTAGAGAATTAGTCAAGGGATCGTAACTCGTATCAAGGGAGTGCAAAATGCGCAGCCTCAACGGAAGCAAATTATTTGCTGCAAAGTGTATCGGAGCAGCTTTCAGTGTTGGTATTTTATTGTCGGGCAGCCTATTGATGGCGGACGAACCGCCAAAGAAGGAAGAGCACAAGAAGGCTCCGGCAAAATCGGAACGTCCTGCAAGGGCAGAGCGCCCGGCAAGAACGGAAGCACCGGCCGCGCGCACAACAGAGCGCCCCGCACGGACGGAAACTCCGGCGCCACGGACGCGGAATACCGAGTCGACACCGGCACCGAGAACGACCACTGTTGCACCGGAGCGAACTCGTGAGTCACGCCCGATGCCTGCGGACAACCGCGGCGGCTTCCAGGGTAGCGACCGAACTCGCAATTCGAACGCCGGCCCCGCTCGCGGCAGCCAGCCGGCAGTAGTGAGAGGGTCCAGCGGCCGCGTGGAAAGTTATCGCACCAATAACGGCGCCGAGGCCCGCTTCCGTCCCGATGGACGAGTGCAGACCATCCGCTCCAACGATATGGTGATCACGCATGGTGCAGGCGGTTCACGCCGCATTGTGGTGGAACGCGCCGACCGCACGGTGATTGTGACCAACAATTCAGGCCATGGTTATGTGCAGCGCCCGTTCGTCTATGGACGCACGGAGATGGTTACGCGCACTTATTATGTCCGCGGCGTGGTGCACAACAGCTACTACAGGCCGTATGTTTATCGCGGCATTTCGCTGAACGTCTATGTGCCGGTCCGCTACTACACGCCGGCGTTTTACGGCTACGTGTACGCACCTTGGGTGACGCCGGTCCGCTATTCGTGGGGCTGGTCGCGGGATCCGTGGTATGGCTATTACGGCGGCTACTTCGCACCGGCGCCATACTATCCTTCTGCTTCGTTGTGGCTGACTGATTACATGATTTCGGCACGTCTGGCGGATGCCTATGCCGACCAGGCTAATCGCGCCGCGCAGGCCCAGTCCTACCGTGACGCGCAAGGCGGACCGGCACTGTCGCCCGCAGTGAAGCAGGAGATCGCAGCGGAAGTGCAGCGCCAATTGGATATGGAGCGCACTGAGAGCCAGGCAATGTCGCGCAACTCGATGCCCGATCCCAATGCGAGCGGTCTTCCGAGCCTGCTGGGCGACGGCCTGAGCCACGTGTTCATCGTTTCCTACAACCTGGATGTCAACGATTCCAACGGCCAGCCATGCTCACTCACTCGGGGCGATGTGATCCGGCTTAGCGGTGCACCTTCGCCGAACTCCGAGAGCGCTTACTTGCAAGTAGCCGCCAGCAAGGGTGGCGACTGCCGGCAGGGCAGCAATGTAATTGTGGCGCTGGCCGACCTGCAGGACACGCTCAACCAAATGCGCGAAAGCATTAATCAGGGCATGGGAGAGCTACAGAACAATTCCGGAAGGAACGGTATGCCTGTATTGCCGCGCGGAGCAGCAGCGCCGGCGGTAACGGCATCGTTCGTGCAGTCGGCTCCTCTGGCTGATCCGCAGGTGGCGGCCGAACTGCAGCAGCAGGTACAGGAAGCGCAGAAGGTGGAACAGGACGTAGTTGGCCTGGCACGGCAGGAAGATACTTCGCTCGCCGCACCCCAGGGCTTTTCCAACAACGCACCGCCCGCACCCAGTGCGCCGGTGACCATTGGCCTGGACATGACCATCGCCCAGGTTGTGGACAGCATGGGCAGTCCGAAACAGATTGTGGATCTGGGTCCGAAACAGATCTACGTTTACCAGAATATGAAGATCGTGTTCATGAATGGAAAGGTCAGCGACGTTCAGTAGTATTTTTCGAAGTGATGAGGGAGCCGGGCGCGAGCCGGGCTCCCTTTTTCATTTGCAGGTTTGGCCGATTGCCAATCGGCCGCAGAATGCCATTCTGTTCTATATGCGGCTATAATTCCCTAATGCTACTTGCCAGATTCTGGGTTCGCCAAACGGGCCGGGCTTTGACTGCCGACGGCGAAGAGTTCGACCTGACCTTACGCGGCTGTTCGAATGAAAGTATCGAGGCCGCACAAGAAGCTGCCCATGAGAAGATTCGCCGGTTAGGGGCCGTTATTGAGGCCGGAGGGCGGCCTGCAAAGGACTACCTTTACGGCGACAGGCCGATGCCGGAACCCATTCTCGAAGAGTTTCACGATGGCGGTGCGGAGCTCATGGCCGCTATTACCCGCAATAGCTTTGGCTGCGATGTTCTGAACACGCAGGACCTGCTTTTTGCTGACATCGACCGCGAGGACACATCGGCAGCGAGCGAGCAAAGTAGCGTTGCGCGGATACAACAGATTGTCTCGGCGAATGGACTTTCGGCGCGCGCCTACCGGACGGCGGCGGGTTATCGCGTGCTGGTGACGAGCGCCAGATTCGAACCAGGCTCAGCCGCAAGCGAATTACTGATGAAACAGTTTGATTCCGACGCCCTGTACATGCGCCTCTGCCGCATTCAGAAATCGTTCCGCGCACGCTTGACGCCGAAGCCGTGGCGGTGCGGATCGCGCAAGCTGAAGGTGGGCTTCCCGTTCACCGGGCCTTACGACCAGGAGCGCTTCAATGAATGGGAAACAGAGTATAACGAAAAGTCCGCGCACTTTGCGACATGCCGTTTCCTGGGTGAATTTGGAAACCCTGTGGCCGATGGCATCATCCAATCGCTTGTGACAGTACACGACACAAGAACGAAAGCGATGAGCGGCTTGCCGTTGGCCTGACGCGATGGATGCCGCCCTACTGTTCAAAATCCTGGAATATCTGGCGATTCTTGCCGGCTCCGTAGACGGCGCACTGGAGAGCATCCGCAATAAGCGGACGCAGTTCGATATCACGGGCGTAGTGGGGCTGGCGCTGGCCACGGCACTTGGGGGCGGCATGACTCGCGATGTCCTGCTTGGGCGCGGCGTGCCGCTGGCATTGTCGAATCCTTTTTATTTGGGCGTGGCGTTGTGCGGCGCGCTGCTGACGGCACTGTTTCATAAGCGACTGGGCAAGAATGTATCGAAGGCCATCCTGCTTTTAGATGCGGCGGCGCTGGCGCTGTTTTCCGTTGCTGGGTCGACGCGTGCGTTGGATTCGAACCTCTCTGTGCTGCCCGCAATTTTGCTGGGTGTTGTGACGGCTACTGGCGGCGGTGCGTGGCGCGACGTTCTAAGCGGGTGCCCACCCCGCGTGTTTGTTCGCGGCCAGCTTTACGTGATTGTGGCGCTGGCGGCTTGCTCGGTCTTCGTGCTGGGATCGGCGGCGGGAATGGACCGAGCCGTGGCGTCGCCGCTGGCCATTGCCACTGGCTTCATCTTTCGCATATTGACGCTGAAATTCAACTGGCAGACGCGGCCCGTTGTAGAGTAGTTGGGATGAGACGCCGCACATTTCTCGCGGCCGCACTGCCGCGCAAGAAGACAGTCGCAGCCATTGTCACGGAGTATAGATACTACTCGCACGCCGACGTGATCTGCAGCCGCATGTTGGAGGGGTACATGCCCAACAACACGCGCCAGGAGCCGCGCACACGCATTGTTTCCATGTATACGGATCAGGTGCCAGAAAAGGATCTGAGCCGCGGAATGGCGGCAAAACATGGGTTCCAGATCTATCCTTCGATCGCCGAAGCGCTGACATTGGGGACGGGCAAGTTGGCGGTGGATGCGGTGCTGCTGATTGGCGAGCATGGCAACTATCCGACGAACGATCGCGGGCAGAAGTTGTATCCTCGGTTCGATCTTTACGAGCGCATCATCGACGTGTTCAAGGAGAGCGGCCGGGCCGTGCCGCTGTTTTCGGATAAGCATTTGTCGTGGTCGTGGGATCGCGCGCATCTAATGTACGCGCAGTCGAAGCAGTTGGGGTTTCCGTTCATGGCCGGATCATCGATTCCTGATACGGTGCGCTTCCCTGCCCTGGAACTTCCTTTGGGCTGCGGGATTCGCGAGGCGGTCGCGGTTGGCTATGCGGATCTTGATGCGTATGGATTTCACACACTGGAAGCGTTGCAGTGCATGGTGGAACGGCGCAGCGGCGGCGAGAGTGGGATTCGTGCGGTGGAGATGATTGAGGGTGCGCGCGTGTGGGAGTACAAATCGGAATTGCTGGACGCAGCGCTGGCCCGAGCGTTTAAGAACAAGCCTGGGCGACCGGAGGACAATGCGAAGAAACCTGCGCTGTTCCGGCTGGAATACAACGATGGCTTCGTTGCGAATGTGTTTATGCTGACGGGCCACACGGAAGAGTGGACCTTCGCCACCCGTCTTGGTGGCAAGGTGGTCTCGACGGTATTTGGATCGCCGGATTTGCGGCCGCTGCCACATTTCGATGGATTGGTGCATTGCATTGAGGAGTTGTTTGTTAGTGGCCGAGCGGTTTATCCGGTGGAGCGCACTCTGTTGACCACTGGGGCGCTGGCGTTTTTGTTTGAGTCGCGGGCGGTTGGGAAACGCGTTCTGACGCCGCAGCTGAACGTGAGTTATCGCGCGCCGCAGCACTGTTATTTTCAAACGAAGTAACGAAGGGCAAGTGCCACGCGGCCCCACACGATAAATGTGTAGACTCGATGGAAGGGGAATGAACATGGAACAAGGACAAGGCCCGTCACCGGCCATTATCTTCGAGACTTTGCAGGCTCATCAGCGCAGCGCCGCATTGCGCGCAGCGGTGGAACTCGACATCTTCAGGGTATTGGGCGAAGGGCCTGCGGATGCAGCGGCGCTGGCGGGGAAGTGCTCTGCCTCTGTGCGCGGAATGCGAATCCTTTGCGACTTTCTGGTGATTATGGGGATCATTCAAAAGCAGGATGGCGTATATTCTCACTCACCAACCAGCGCGGCATTCCTGGATCCAGCGTCGGTTTCGTGCGTGGCCTCGATAACCAAGTTTCTTGCTACACCGGAAATGATGGAGCCGTATAATCATCTTGCCGCAGTGGTCCGCAATGGCCGCACGTCGCTGCCCGGCGAAGGTTCCGTGTCGCCTGATAATCCGGTGTGGGTGGAGTTCGCGCATAGCATGGCGCCGATGATGGCTCCGGTAGCTGCGCCGCTGGGTGCGATTGCGTTGGGGGAACAGTATGACAGTCCGGTCAACGTACTGGATATCGCGGCAGGGCACGGGCTGTTCGGTATCGCGGTCGCGATGCTGAATCCGAAGGCTCATATCACTGCGCTCGATTGGGCGGCCGTGCTTGAGGTGGCGGAATCGAATGCGATCAAGGCAGGCGTGGGCAGGCGTTTTTCTAAAATAGCGGGCAGCGCATTCGATGCGGAGTACGGCGGGCCTTACGACATCACGCTGCTGACCAATTTCCTGCATCACTTTGACTTCGAAACTTGCGTGGGGCTGCTACGGAAGGTTCATGCCGCGACCAAGCCTGGCGGGTGCGCGGCAACTCTGGAGTTCGTGCCCAACGAAGATCGTGTCTCGCCACCTACGTCAGCCGGCTTCGCACTCACCATGCTTGCATCCACTGAATCGGGCGATGCGTACACGCTGAATGAACTGAAGGAGATGTACGAACAGGCGGGCTTCGAACACATCCACGGGCACGCGATTCCGAAGTCGCCGCACACAGTGGTACTTGGGCGCAGGCCTGCATAAATTCACGTAGTATATCTATGTGAACTTAACAACTCGTATCCTGTGCGGCCTTGTTTTGCCGTCGTTGGCGGTGGCCGCTAATTGCGATCTTTCTTCTTACAAAGCACAGACCGGACTTACCGCCGCCGCGATTGCCGGCGGCGTTGAGTTTCAATGGCAGGGGGCAGCCGGGAGCACTGCGCGCGCATCGTTTCAGGTAGTGAATGGGCAGCCTGTGATCCATGAATTGGCGGTGCGCAAGCAGGGCGGTCCGTGGCTGGTGCTGGGCCGCGATTTGCAGCCGGAGTTTCAAGTGACTACGGCGAAGCGGCGCATTTCCGAGCAACAGCTCGCGCCTTTGCGCAAGCTTGGCAGGATGGATCCGGCGTATCTGGAGGAGCAGAAGTGGAACGCGTTTTGGGATGCGCCTCTGAACGTTCCCGGCGTGAAGGGCACGAATAGCGACCTGCCGCGCAAGCCGGAAGAGATCCGCCGCGACACGTCGTCATATCAAATCAGCGGCTGCAAAGTTATCACCGATGGTGCGCGGCTGGAAGTGACTTTCCCCGGCGTGACGCTGGGACTGTTCAGCGGCGAGTTGAAGTTTACGGTCTATCGCGGGACCACGCTCTTGCGGCAGGAAGTGATTGCGAAGACTGAGGCGCCTTCGGTCGCGTATAAATATAACGCCGGTGTGCGCGGCTTCCGCACGGATGCGAATCCGCGTATGAGCTGGCAAGATACTTCGCGCAGCTGGCAGAAGTACGAATTCGGCGGCGCGGTGAACAAAGATCCTGTGGCGTTGCGGGCGCGCAATCGCATGGCGATGGTGGAAGCCAAGCAGGGCGCGCTGGCCATCTTCCCTCCTCCGCACAAGTTTTTCTTTGCGCGCGAGATTGAGCTGAATCTTGGCTATGTGTACTATCGCAAGGATGGCGACGGGACATTTTCCGCGGGAGTCCGCCATGCCGAGCGCGAGGATGCATACAGGCCATACGGCATCTCCGACGAAATTTGGAAGAAGCGAGTGGATCAGTCGCGGCACTTTGCGGAGAACTTTGCGCTGTATAATGCGCCTCCGGGCACATGGCAGCATATGCCGGTCTATTACTTTCTGAGCCCTGAAAATGGGCATGCCACGCATGCGGCGGCTCTACAGTTCACGCGCGACGACAACTACAAACCCGTGCCAGGTTATCAGGTGACCATCAGCCATTTCCACACGCACTTCCACGAAATGCTGGAAGACGCTGGCACCATTGATATTCAGCCGCCATGGCTCACCACATTTCGCGCGATGGGGATCAACATCGCGATGATGTCTGACTTCCATAGCGACGGCCATGGGTCTGACCCCGGCCCTGTGCGCTTCAAGGAGCAACAGACCTACTTCGATGGCTGTCGCAGATTTTCGGACAAAGAGTTTCTGATCATGCCGGGCGAGGAGCCCGATGCGCAATTTGGCGGGCACTACACGATGGTGCTGCCGCAGCCTGTCTACTGGTCGAAAGTGCGCAAGGCGGGCCAGCAGTTTGAAGAGCGGGACCCGAAGTACGGTAAGGTGTACCACGTTGGCAACGAAGCGGAAGAGTTGAAGATGCTGACGCAGGAGGGCGGGTTGATGTGGCAGGCGCACCCGCGCACCAAGGGATCGAGCGGCTATCCTGATGCCGTCAAGGAGAAGGACCATTTCCGTAGCGACCGCTTTCTGGGTGGATCGTATCAGTCGTTGCCGGTGGATCAATCAGAAAAGCGCATCTGCGAAAAGCGCTGCTTCGATCTGCTCGACGATATGAACAACTGGGGCGGCCCGAAGTATCTGTTTGCCGAAGGCGACACGTACCAGAAGTTTCCTGACGACGATACCTACGGCCAGTTGCAGGTCAACTATGTGAAGCTGGCGAAGGTTCCGGCGTTCGATGAAGACTGGAGCCCGGTGATGAAAGCGCTGCGCGCGGGGGATTACTTCGTGACCAGCGGCGAGATTCTGATTCCGAAGTTCGCGGTGGAAGGCAGTGGCGACAAGCGCACGCTGGTGGCCGAGGTGGAGTGGACTTTCCCGTTGGAGTTTGTGGAGGTGGTTTGGGGCGATGGTTCGAAGACCGGCCGCAACGTGATTACGCAGACGGAGAAGGCTCCGTTTGGGAAGCATCAGTTCCGCATTCCGTTCGATGCGGCGGGGAAGAAGTGGGTTCGGTTTGCGGTTTGGGATTCAGCTGGTAATGGCGGGTTTGTGCAGCCGGTGCATTTGAAGTGAGTTTTAGGACAGGCGAATCGCCTGTCCTACCCTTGTCCGTTACTTTGCTACCTGCTCGAAGACGCGGAGGAGGTTGCCGCCTAGGAATTTTTTGATGCGGGCTTCGGTCCAGCCTCGGCGGAGCATGGCTTCGGTGAGCATTGGCAGGTCGCGGATGTCGCGCATTCCGCGCGGAGGAGTAGGGCCGCCATCGAAGTCGCTGCCCAATGAAACGTGGTCTTCGCCGACAATCGAGATGGCCCGCTCAATCACGGCGATCCAGCCCTCTGGCGTTAGCTTGATGTCTTCGGGCGCGGCGATGCCGACCATGGGGAACTGGGGCGCCACGCGCTTATCGATCTCGTCGATGGTGAACGTTTTGCCTCGCTGGGCGATCTCGGAGGTATCCCAGAAGGGCTTGCCCGCATGCTCCGTGCGCCAATCGAAAACCTTGCGATTGTGAAACTCGTTACCAATCTGGAATCCGATCACTCCGCCTTTGGCGGCGATCTTCTTCATCAGGTCGTCAGGCATGTTGCGCGGAATGTCGTTGTAGAAACGCATGCCGTGATGCGTGGCGACTACCGGTACACTGCTTAGTTCCACGGTCTGCGCGATGGTTTCATCGGAGCCATGCGAGACATTAATGAGCATGCCGAGGCGGTTCATCTCCTTCACTACGGCGCGGCCGCGCTCATTGAGGCCATGCCACTTCGCAGGGGAACAGCAGGAGTCGGCAAAGTTGTTAGCCCAGTTGTGCGCCGGCAGTTGGGCGCTGCGCAGGCCCAAGCGATAGAGGTCACGCAGAATGCCGAGATCGCCATCGAGATCGAAGCCGCCTTCGAGATCGAGCACGGCGGCGATCTTTCCGGCGCGGTTGATGCGGGCGATGTCCGAAGCTTTCAACACAAGTTCGATCTTGTCGCGATTCTTTTCCAACTGCGTAAGGGCGAGGTCCATCAGGCGAAATACCTGCTTGCTTTCCAGGCGCTGCGGATAATAATCTTCGGTCACGAAGATTGAGAAGAGCATCGCGTCGATGCCGCCCTCTTTCGCTCGCGGAAGATCGAACTGGCCGTCACTGTAACGTTCGCCGATGTCGCCACCGTGATAGAACTGGCGGTTCACAACGTGAACGTGGCCATCGAAGACAAAAGCATCGTTGTGAAGTTTTTTGGCCTTCTCTGAGACCTGAGCATCGAGCGATGCGACCGCGGTGAGAGCGAACATGAGTTTGAACATGGCGTGTACCTGAAGCTATGAGCATAACGCAGGTGGTAAGATGACAGGCAAATCCATGCAAATAACCAGACGAGATTTGCTGATATCCGCGGGTGCCGCACCTTTGGTGGTCACCGCACAGACGCGCCCGGCAAGGCCGCGCATCGCCGCCATTTGTACCACCTATTTTCAATACTCGCACTCGCAACACATTGTCGACCGCTTCCTGGAAGGCTACGGCTGGAACGGCACGCACCACTATCCGGCGATGGATCTGGTGTCGCTGTTTGTTGACCAAACGCCGGAGCGGGAATTCAGCCGCGATCGCAGCAAGCGGTTTCCGACGATGCGCATGTTCCCATCGATCGCCGAAGCGCTTACGCTCGGCACCGGGAAACTGGCCGTCGATGGCGTGATGCTGGTTGGCGAACATGGCAAGTATGAGAAGACGGAAAAGGGGCAGGTGAAGTACCCGCGCTACGAGTTTTTTCAGCAGATCGTAAAAGTTTTTCGAGAAAGCGGCCGTTCCGTGCCGGTGTTCAATGACAAGCATCTTTCGTGGAATTGGGATTGGGCGAAAGAGATGTACGATACATCGCGGCAGATGGGCTTCGCCTTCATGGCGGGCTCCAGTTTGCCTGTGACGTGGCGCACGCCGTCGCTCGAAATGCCAACGGGCGCGAAGGTCAAAGAGGCGATGTGCGTCTGCTATGGCGGCGTGGACAGCTACGATTTCCACGGCCTGGAGACGGTGCAATGCATGGTGGAGCGGCGCGCCGGCGGTGAGTCAGGCGTGAAATGGATTCAGGCGTATCGCGGCGATGAGTTCTGGAAGGCGCATAAAGACGGGGTCTGGCCGCGCGAGCTGTTCGACGCCTGCCTGTGCCGCAGCCATACTCTGAAGCCCGCGCGCGAGGGCTTCAACCACATCTTCCCCAAACAGGCCGATCTGGAGCGGATGATTAAAGCGCCTGTGGCATATCGCTACCAACATGAGGATGGCCTGATGAGCACCATGATCCTGGCTAGCGGCCTGATTGAAGATTTCAATTTCGCCGCGCAGTTGCAGGGCACGAACGAGATCTTCTCCACGCAGATGTATCTGCCGATGCCGCCCGCCCGGACGTCCCTGGCAAACTTCTTCAGTCCGCTGGTGAATGGCGCGGAAAAGATGTACCTGAGCGGGAAGCCGACCTATCCGCTGGAGCGCACACTGCTCACCACGGGCCTGACGGCCGCGGGCGTGGACAGCCTCTTTCAAAAACAAGTGAAGCTGAATACGCCGCACCTGGCCATCAAATATCAACCGACGCGCGAATCGACGTTCTGGAGGAGCTAACACATGGCCGCAAATGACGCACCGAAAAAAGTCGCAATCATCACAACCATCTATCGCTACCTCTCGCATGCGCAGCACATGGGCGACCGGCTGCTGGAAGGTTATCCGCAGAATGGAAAGTGGCACAAGCCGAATGTGAAGGTGGTCTCGCTCTATGTGGATCAGAAGCCCGAAGGCGATCAGAGTGCCGCGCGGGCCAATGAATACGGGTTCCAAGTGTACCCCACCATCGCAGGGGCGCTGTGTTTGGGCGGCGACAAGTTGGCAGTGGACGCGGTGATGATCATCGGCGAGCACGGCGATTATCCGCACAATGAGAAGGGCCAGGTCCTCTATCCGCGCCATGAATTCTTCAAGCAGTGTGTTGAGGTGTTCGAAAAGTCGGGCCGGGTTGTGCCGGTTTATAACGACAAGCATTTGAGCTACAGTTTCGAAAAAGCGAAATGGATGGTGGATACGGCGCATCGTATGAAGTTCCCGATGCTGGCCGGCTCCTCGCTGCCGGTGACCTGGCGCTTGCCCGATGTGGAGATCCCACTGGGTAGCGATATTAAGAGTGCGTTGATGGTTGGCGTGGGCGGCTCGGACCCGATGGACTACCACGCGTTGGAAGCGATGCAGTGCATGATCGAACGGCGGCGTGGCGGCGAGACCGGCGTGAAGTCGGTGCAGATGATCGAGGGCGATGCCGTTTGGCGCGCGGGCGCCGAAGGCCGCTATCGCACAGACCTTTTGATTTCGGCGCTGTCGCGCAGCGACACTCCCCAGGGCCTGACGCTGGAAGATGGCCGAACGCAGAACCTTGTGGCAACGGGCCAATTGCAGAAGCTGGTGGCGAAACCGGCCGCCTATTTCATCGAGCATAACGACGGGTTGAAGACCACGCTTCTGATGTTGAACGGCGCGATAAAGGACTACTGCTTTGCGGCGGATGTGCGCGGCGTTGGCAATGTATCGACGCAGTTCCTGTTGACGCCTGTGCCCAACGTCACTTACTCGGCGTGCCTGGTGGGCAAGATCGAGGAGATGTTCGTCACTGGGAAGGCACCATATCCGGTGGAACGGACGCTGATTGTCAGCGGCATGCTCGAAAGCTGCCTTGATTCGCGGCTGAAGGGACAGACGCGGCTGGAGACGCCGCACTTGAATGTGCGGTATCAAGCACCAGTGAAGTCCCAACACGCCCGGTCATAGTAACTACGGAACACGCTACAATCGTCTCAACACCTATGAGACACCGGTCTTCGCATTTAACATTTTTTACAATTGGCGTGTGTTCGGCGCTAGTTGGAGCAACTTATCTCGTCGCTGCGGAAAGTGACGCGGCGCACTGGCCATCGTGGCGCGGCCCCAATGAAAACGGCATCGCGCGTACGGCGGTTCCCACGGAATGGAGCGCCACAAAGAACATTGCATGGAAGGTTGAGATCCCTGGCAAGGGGAATTCGTCTCCTGTGATTTGGGGCGACCGGCTTTTTATCACGACGGCAATTCCGAGTGAACCGATTCCAACGGGCGGCGGACCTGGTGGCGGGGGACGGCCACAGTTCGGCCCTGGTGGTCCGGGCGGACCGGGTGGACCTCCTCCTGGCGGCCCTGGTGGGCCGGCCGGACGTGGACCCGGCGGCCCTGGTGGTCCCGGCGGTCCTGGTGGACAACGCGGCGGACGCGGTGGCGGTGGCGCGGGTGGCGGATCTGGCGCAGGTATCGAGCACAAGTTCGTGCTGATGAGCCTCGACCGCAAGACGGGCAAAGTCATCTGGGAACGCACAGCCACGGTGGCCAAACCGCATGAGGGTTATCACATGCGGTACGGCAGTTTTGCATCGAACAGTCCGGTGACCGACGGCAAGTACGTCTTTGCGTTTTTCGGATCGCGCGGCCTGTACTGCTATGACTTCGCAGGCAACCTCATCTGGAAAAAAGATTCTCCTCAACTGAAGATGAAGCTCGCGTTTGGAGAAGGCGTAGCACCGGTGCTGGATGGCGATCACCTGATTCTGACCTTCGACAACGAAGAAGGCTCATTCATGACGGTGGTTAACAAGAAGGATGGCAAAGAGGTTTGGCGCGCCACACGCGATGAGCAGAGCGCGTGGTCGCAACCGCTGGTGATCACGCACAACGGCAGGCGCCAGATTGTAGTTGCGGCTACCAACAAGGTGCGCTCTTACGATGCCAACAACGGCAAGGTGATTTGGGAGTGCGGCGGCCTGGGTGCGAACGTGATCCCGGCGCCCATCTATAAAGACGGCATGGTGGTGGTGCAAAGCGGCTTCCGCAATCCGAACATGCTAGCTATCAAGTTGGGTAAAGAGGGCGACCTGACGGGGACCGATTCCGTTGTGTGGACGAACACGCGCGGTAACTCGTATACGCCCTCGCCGGTGCTCGATGGGGACAGGTATTACTTCGCTTCGGACAATGGACTGCTGAGCTGCGTGAACTTCAAGACTGGCGAGCCGTACTATATTCAGCAGAGATTGCCGAAGCCGTATGCGTTGAAGGCTTCGCCGGTGGCGGCGGGCGGCAATCTTTATATCTCCACGGAAGATGGCGATGTGGTTGTGGTGAAAATGGGCGAGAAATATGAAGTGGTTGCGACGAACCACATTGACGATGAAATGTTTGTGTCCAGTCCGGCGGTGGCGGAAGGCTCGCTTTATTTGAGGAATCAGAAGGCGCTTTACTGCATTCGCCAAGGCGGAAAATAGTTAGACGTCCTTGTACAACTCCCGCAGACGCTGCAACTCGCGCTTTAACTGGCGCACCTGGGCAGCGTAGGCGGGATTGTTGTATTGGTTAGTGAGTTCATCGGGATCTGTTTTGAGATCGAAGAGTTCCCAGTAGTCGCCGTCTGTGTAGTAGTGAATCAGCTTGTAGCGATCCATGCGGACGCCGCGATGCGGGCCCACGCGATGCGCGGTGAAGTAGGCGAAGCTGGGGTCGGCCATCTTCTCTTTGGTCACGCCCTGCAGCACCCACGAGTTTTCGTAGTAGGCGTAGTAGATGGACTTGCGCCACGTTTTGGACTTGCCTTCGAAGAGCAGGCGAAGGCTTTCGCCTTGCATCTGTTTGGGAATCGATACGCCGGCGTAATCTAACATGGTGGGCGCGAAATCGATATTCATCACCTGTGCGTCCAAAACCTGTCCGCCCTTGAAGGCCCGTGGATAGCGTGCCAGCAGCGGCACGCGCAGCGACGGCTCATACATGAAGCGCTTGTCGTACCATCCGTGCTCGCCTTCGAAGAAGCCGTTGTCGGAGGAGTAGAGGATCAGGGTGTCGTCGGCGATTTTGTTGTCGTCCAAATACTTCAGCACGCGGCCCAGATTCTCATCCACGCCATACACGGCGCGGTAACGATCCTTCACGAAGCGCTGATACAGCCACTTCTTTTTTCCGCGGCACCGAGACCGGCGGGAATGTCTTTGTAGTCGCCGGCGATGCTGAGGTCGAATTGCATGTCGCGCGACTCTTCGGCGACCTTGCGCGATTGATAATTGTCGTTGAACGTCTTTGGATACGGCACTTCGACGTCATCGAACATATGCGCATGACGCGTGGCGGGCGTGAACGGGCGGTGCGGCGCTTTGTGCTGATAGACCATCAGGAATGGCTTATCTTTCTCGGCCGTGGCGGTCTTCAGAAAATCCAAAGCGAAATCTGTGGTGAGATCGGTGGCGTAGCCCTTGAACTTTTTGCGCACGCCGTTCTCAATGAATTCGGGATCGAAGTACACGCCCTGGCCGGGCAGAATGCACCAATGATCGAAGCCGACAGGATCATGACTCAGGTGCCATTTGCCGATCATCGCGGTGCGATAGCCTGCATTGCGCAGCAACTCGGGATAGGTGACGATGCCGGGCGTCATCTTCTCCACCGCGTCGGCCGCTTCCGAATTTCCGCGGATGCCGTGGATGTGGGAATAGCAGCCTGTGAGAATGCTGGCGCGGCTGGGCGCGCACAGAGAATTTGTGACGAAGCAGTTGTTGAACCGCGCACCTTCGCGCGCGATGCGGTCCATGTGCGGCGTGTTCAGAATGCGATTTCCATAACAGCTCATGTCATGGATGGTCTGATCGTCCGTCAGAATGAAAAGAATATTCGGACGGCGGAGCGGTTGTGCGCTGAGCGCCAGTGGCAGCGCACCCAGGAATTCACGGCGGGAAAGCATACGCCTAGTGCGGCCCCTTGGAATGCGGGATGTATTCGCAGAACGGATCTTCCCCAAGCAGATTGCCACTTGCGCCAAAGGCTCGCGCGCGTGAACCGCCGCAGAGCGAATGATACTCACAGATGCCGCAGCGCCCTTCCAATTGGGTGGAATCGTGCAAGGCCTGAAACACGGGAGCATTGCGATAGATGTCGGCCACACGATCGGTCTTCACATTGCCCACCGCAAGCGGAAGGAAGCCGGCGGGACAGATGTCGCCGGTATTTGAGACAAACATAATGCCGTGGCCATCGCGGATGCCGAAGCTGCGGAACTGGCCGCTCTGCTTGATCTGCTCGCCGGTCATACCTTCTTCCCGCATGTGTTCGAGCGCCACGCGGCGATAGGACGGGGCTTCCGTGGTGGCGACGATGAACGGCGCAACCTTGGTGGTCTCGTAGACCCAGCCCATCAGCTTTTCGCCTTCTTCCGGAGTGAGCGGCTGCAGCACTTTTCCGCGGCCAACGGAGATAAGAAAGAACAGGCTCCAGCGTGCGATGCCGAAGGGCTTCAGCAATTCGTAGACGGCAGGCAAGTGGTCGACGGTTTCAGCCGCGGCGAGCGTGTTCACCTGAAGCGGCATCTCCAGTTCCTGCGCCCAGGCGATGGCCTGCATGGTGCGGTCGAAAGTGCCGGGCACGCCTCGAATTGAATCGTGAAGGTCGGCTGTGGGAGCATCGAGGCTGAGCCCCAATCCTTCTACGCCGTGCTCTTTCAATTTCACCAGCACTTCGCGAGTAAACGCGGGCGTGGCGGCTGGAGTGATGGACGTGCCTATGCCCAACTCGCGGGCTGCATCAATCAACTCGTACAGATCGGGGCGCTTCAAGGGGTCGCCGCCGGTGAGAATCAGCTGCGGCATGGGATCGCCAAAGTCTTTCAACTGGCGGAGAAAGTCCACGCCCTGCTCGAACGTCAACTCCTGCGGATGCGCCATCGGCACTGCCTCAGCACGGCAATGGCGGCAGGCCAGTGCGCAGGCTTGAGTCATTTCCCAGTAGACGTTCAGCGGCGTCTTGGAATAGTCGCGCGGCGAATGGCCGTGGTGTAAAGCTGCCCTCATTCTTACAGCTTACATGCAAACGCGCACAAGCGATATAATAAGCGCCGTGAATCGTAGATCCTTTTTAACCAGCGTCACTGCCGGAGGCGCATTGATGGAAGCCGCACAGAACGCCCCCATGCCGATTATCGACACCCATATCCATCTTTTCGACACGACGCGCCCGCAGGGCGTGCCGTGGCCGCCGAAGACGGGAAAGATTCCTTATAAGCCCACATTGCCGGCCGATTACCGCAAGGTGTCAGCGCCGCACGGCGTGGTGGGCGCGATCTATGTGGAGTGCAGCGAATGGCTCGAGGACAACCAGTGGGTTCTCGATGTGTCAGAGAAAGACACCATCATGGTGGGCGTTGTGGGCGACCTGGTGCCTGGCGGGCCGGACTTCAAAAAGCATCTGGCGCGCTTCGGGAAGAATCCTTTGTATCGCGGCATCCGTTACGGATATCTGTGGGGACGCAAGCTATCGGACGAACTGCCGAAACCGGCGTTTATCGATGGTTTGAAGGCGATGGCCGATATGGGCTTGGGGCTCGACTCGGTGGGTCCGCATCAACTGGCGGGCGAGCTTCTGCGCATCAAGGACAAGGTGCCGAACTTGCGGATTGTGGTGGATCACCTGCCGAACCTGGAACCGTTGAAGGACGCGGGGGCGCAGGCAAAGTGGGAGCGCGAGTTGCGCGAACTGGCCAAGCGGCCGCAGGTTTTCGCCAAGGTTTCCGAGGTGCTGCACAACCGCAATGGCCACGTGGCTTATGACCTGGCGTCGAATCGCGCGGCTATCGACCACCTGTGGGATACCTTTGGACCTGACCGGCTGATCTTTGGCAGCGACTGGCCGAACAGTGAGCAGGTAGGCAACTACACGCAGGTGATCAGCGTGGTGAAGGAATACTTCATGGCCAAGGGTCGGGAGACGGCGGAGAAGATTTTCTGGAAAAATTCGATGGCGGCTTATGAGTGGAAGAAGCGGGATGCGAGGCAGCCGGGGTAGTGGGGTGAGAGCTCTCGCGGAAACGATCGCATAATTGCGGCGAGCCCACTTCTCCGATATCCCGACTCATCAAGTTAACCTTCGCGGATGTTTGACCTATTTTGGGGCGGAAGCTCGAATGAATCTTATGGGCTTGATCTTGTCGCGAGCGTTGTCAATAATAATGTCTGCAACGCCGTCTTTCACCAGCCTCATCTCGAATTTTACTGGCGCGGAGCCCTCTTCGTCTCGGAATTCGAACAAAAGCACATTACTCGCAATGCGGAGATTTGCCAATGGGGACGGCGCTGATGGGGCATTCGGGGGCTCTGGCTCCTCAAGTTTTCCATTGGCATCCGTATGGATTTTGCAGTCTGCTATCGAGCCTGAGACACCAGCGCCACTGGTTCGGAACTCGATGGTGCAGGCCACTGTAGCATTCACCTTCGCCTCCCATTTCCCTAAAAAGCGCTCCGTCTGCTGTGCATCTTGAGCGGCACCCCCGTGTCCGAGCGTCAAGATGCCTACAAGCGCGGATAAAATCATGCTGGTCTGCATGTACCTTTTATAGCAATCTTTTTGCCAATGGGAAGAATGCTACAAATATGCCAGGGCTCAGCCAAGATCATCTCTGGCGCAGTGAAAGACGGCCACAGGAGTGATAATCAATCACAGGGTCGACCTTTTCCATTCGGAGGTTGTTTGAGTTAGTGTTCGCACAGGCGAATCGCCTGAGCCACCCAAGGAACCCCACGGGCTCGGGAGTTAGGCAGTTTGGCTACTGGAAACGGAATTTGCGGGCTACGATCAAGCCGACGACCAGTGAGGCGGCGAACATGGCAAGGATGTGCGGGATCACCGCCGCAGGTTCGGCGCCGAAGTTCACCAGTTTGTGCAAGGCATCCATGGCCCAGCCTGGCGGGACGAACAATGCCAGACGCTGCGCCCAGGGCGGCGTGATTTCAACAGGCCACATGCAGCCGCCGATGGCCGCCATCACGTTGCTGAGCAGCACTCCGGCGCCGATCACCTGGCGCTGATTTTTGGCGAAGTTGCTGAGCAACATGCCGAGCGATGCGGCCAGGCCGGCGTAGGCGAACATCACCAGCAACACCATGCCAAGATGGGCTCCCCAATTCACATGAAACAACACAGAGCCGGTGATCATCGCAAAGCAGATCTGCACCATTCCCAGGGCCATGCGCGCGGCCCATTTGCCCGCCACCACGGCCTCGCGCGGCATGGGCGATGAAGCCAGACGGCGCAGGATGCCTTTCTCGCGTTCCACCGTCAACATGCTTGCGCCCACGGTGAACATCACGAGCATGGTGAACATCACCATGGTGCCTGGAACCGCCTGTTCGAAGCCCGAGGGAGGATCCTTCCTTTTGCCTGCGGGCTTCACGTCGAGCTTCAACATGTGCGGAGCTTTCGCGACATCATCCAATGATTGCAGCGTCACCGGCGAGGTGCTCTTTTCGGCAACGATCAGATCGGCGAGCAGCGTGTAAACCACGCGGCCCACGCGTGCCTGGTCGTAGTCGGCATTGAGACCTTCGCCTTCGCGAGTCAGTTTCAAGACCACCGGTTTGCCGCCTAAAACAGATTGCGTAAATCCTTCAGGAACTTCCAACGTTACGGGAGATTCGCTCTTCACAATCCGATAATTCCGGGCCTCCAGGCCATTCACCAAACGTTTGCCGAGGAAGCCCGCGTCAGCCGGCAGGTTGACGATGATCGGATCCTTCTGCTCCGGCCCGCCGCCATAATTTTTGGTGATGCTGCCTATGAAGTAGAAAAACACGATCGGCATAACGAAGACCCACATCACGGCCTCGCGCATGCGCAGAAGATAAGCGACATCTTTTCGAGCCAGAAACAGCGCACCGGATATTGCCGTCTTCATACAGCGAAGTTCCTCCGTACGCGGCGCTCAATAATTAGCGAAACAATCAGGCAAAAAGCGATCAGGCCAATCAATACTGGAGCCAGGGCGAGCAAGTGAATCTTGCCATCCATAATTTCCTGAAGCTTGGTAAGGGCGAAGCCATTGGGAGTCATGCGGCCGATCGCGGCCAGATTCGCAGGCATCAGATCGAACGGGAAGAAGCTGCCGCCGGCCATCATCAGGGGAAACGTAACCAGATTGGCAACGATGCCGGCGCCGCGCTCCGAGGGCGCATGAACAATCAGCAGCATGAACAGCAGACAGAGCCCTATGCCGCTTGCAGAGACCCAGAGAATGGAGGGCAACGCGTGATCCAGACTCAGGTCAATGAAGAAATGGGCCATTAGGAAACCGGCCGAGCTGACGGTTAGAAATACAATCCCGGCCGAGAGCATTTTGCCGCCGAGCCAGGCTCGAAGCGGAGACGCCGTAGAAACGAATCTTCGAATTGCGCCCTGGGTGCGCTCTTTCCACATATCCATGGCGACGCCTTGGGCGATGAACAGGAGCGACAGAAACAACATCGAGGGGAAGAAGATGGCGCCGAAGCTCTTGCGCGGTTGCTCGTCTTCCTTCACCACCGTTGATTTCAATTCGATGAGCAACGGGTTCGTGTATTTGGAAAGGCTATCGGCAATGCGCTTGAAGCGACGGCTCAGGTCCACGACCTGCTCTTCCGAACGGGGGCCCGCTATACTGACTGCGCGCATTTCATCGCCTGCGATGCGCTGCAGATAAAAGCCGGCGTCGAACACAACGGAAAGCGTCTCTTCAATCAATCGCGGCATGATTCGATAGGCTGGATTGGTGATGAGCGGCAACTGCATCGGCTGGTTGTTGAGGAAGGCGTCACTGAAACCTTTCGGGATCACAAGCAGCGCAGACGCGTCCCCTTTTTCCATGCGGGCGCGGCCCTCGTCCTGCTTCACTTTTTCGGTGCGAATCATCTCGCCAAGTTTGCCCTGGCTGTAAACGTTGGCCAAGGCGCCGCTAACGAAGGTCGCATCCTCATCGGCGATCAAGAGCAGCCCGCGCGGCTTGGGACTCTCCTTGCCGAACAGGGCGGCCATGATGCTGATGAGCATCAGCGGGAAGCCAATCCACAACAGCAGGGCCGCCGGATCGCGGCGCAGACGCAGAAGGTCTTTCTTTGCGCAAAGCCAGATCATTCTATTCGCGCAGCTCCTTGCCTGTCAGTTTGATGAACAGGGTCTCCAGGCTTGGCTGCTTCATGGTGACCGCGCGGATTTCCGCACCGGCGGAGGTCAATGCGGCAAACAGCTCAGGGATGCGCATGGTTGCCTTGGTGGCGGAAAACGCCAGCAGGTTCGGTTCGGCCGTTACGATCTCCACGCCCTCGGCCTTGTGCAAGACTTCGCGGCAGTCGTCGACTGGGAACAGCCCTTCCAAGCGCAGCAGATCGCGGGATCCCAGCAGTGCCCGCAGTTCATCCAAGGTGCCTTGGGCGATGACGCGGCCGTGATCGACAATCGCCAGGCGGTTGCACAGCGTCTCCGCCTCCTCCATGTAGTGCGTGGTGTAGACGACACACGTGCCGGCGTTGGCCTGCTCCTGTACCAGCTCAAGCAAACGGACTCGGCTTTGTGGATCCACACCCACCGTCGGCTCGTCGAGCACCAGCACTTTCGGTTGATGAATGATGCCCGCAGCAAAATTCAAGCGCCGCTTCATACCCCCGCTGAATTGCTTGACGGGCTCCTTGGCGCGATCGGCAAGACCGGTCAGGGCCAGCACTTCCTGAGTGCGGCGCTTGGCCTCGGTGCCCCGCAAGCCTTGGGCGCCGCCCCAATACAGCAGGTTTTCCGTGGCCGAGAGGTCTTCGTAAAGAGCGAGTTCCTGCGGGACGACGCCGAGCGACCGGCGCGCCTCCACGCCGTCGCTGACCACATCGTGGCCGAGCACGCTGATATGGCCGGCGGTGGGAGTTAGCAGGCCGGTGATGCAGCCAATGGTGGTGGTTTTGCCGGCGCCATTCGGGCCTAAGAGTCCGAATACTTCGCCCGGCATCGCCTCAAAAGAGATGTCGTCGACCGCAGTGAAGTCGCCGTAGGTTTTTCGCAATTTTTCAACGTGAATCATCGGATGCTTGGGGTGCTATGCGAAGTATACGGTTTCTGCCGGCGAAATGTTCGAATTAGAAATTGGACAGGCGGACCGCCTGTCCTACCCTAGGCCGAACTGGGCCGTTTTTTCATTAGACGCGGCATTAAGATCAAGCCGCCGCCGAAGAATATCAGGGAAGCAACCAAGGTAATGGATTGGCCTTGTGCAAAGTCCTCCACCGCGAGTTTCAGCCCAGCCAATGCGAGCAGAGGATAGGCCAGCCACGTGAATTCATCGCGGCGGAAGCGGTTGCCGGCCCAACCGGCGCCAATTGCAATCGCAGTCAACAAAGCAGTTCGCAAGGGCGGCGAAGAAAGCCATCCGGCTAGGATTCCGGCAGTGCTCCAGCAGACTGCGGCGGCCACCAGAATCGCTTCGACTTTGGTGGTCCAATGGGCAGGAATCCGATCCGCCCAGTTCAGAATGGCAAGGTAGCAAAGCAGGACGCCAACGGCCATCACCAGATAATCCAGCGGGACGTCAGGCCGCATGCCCGAGCCGAGACGAACGACGCGGTCCGTGGCCACGGAAAGCAGTTTGGAGCTGCCAAGACCGAGGATCAAATACAACGCGGCGTGCACGCGCAACGTGTCGCGGCCACGTGTGAATCCGGCGGCCATCAGCACCACAGCCAAAACTGCCCACAAGGCGGTGAGCCAAGTTCCTGCGAGGATCATGGAACCGCCCGCTGCGATGAAGCACAACGCAAAGGTGGAGTAGGCGTAGAAGTTGCGGTCATGTCCGCGAAAGCGATCGAGAAAAGCGAACGATACCAGGTAGCAAGCCAACCCACCCAACAGGCAAAATCCGCCCGCGATCGCGCCACCACTGATTTGCATGGCGCCGCCAATGCCTACAACACTGACGGCTAGCGCTTGCCCGATTTCAAACCAGGTGATGGAGAGCCCACGCAATAAAGTCCGGTCAACGACGCTCGCCGTGTAGATCGTCACAAGAGCAATTTGCGCCGCCAATACGGCTGAGGGGGCAGTGCCGTTGTTCCGCCCAACCGTCAGGGCAATGATTAGCACCATGAAGTCGGCCGCCAGGGCAGTTATCCAACGCAGGCCGAGCCAGTGATCGCGGCACGCCGAGATCTCAACCGCCAGGGCGATTGCCAGCGTTGTAGCCGCCCAGGCGACAGCATCGTGCGTTTCGCGAAACAGCGCACAAGCGGTCAACAATCCTGAAATGGTGGCGATCCAGGCAATGGCATTGACCTTACCCTTCCAGCCGATGCCTAGACCAAGCAGGGCGAAGCACACCGTGATTCCAGAGGCTACGGGCAATGAGATCAGCCGGAAGCGCACGGTGGTTTCGTACACCATCGGCACCAGGATGAAGGCGGCGGTCAGCCCGTGCACGGTGCTGAAGATGGGCTTTTCGAGCGCCCGGCACGAGGCAAGATAGAGCCAATAAGCCGCGTAGGCGATGCCGATGAGCGCACCTGCCATACCCGGCATGGCGCCTGATTCGGTCATGGCACGCAGCAGATAAGCGCCAGCCAGGCCCATGAATGACCAGCCGAAAAGCGGCACAAGGTTCTGCGCCTCGTCCAAAGCAACCACGCCCCCGCCGCCCTCTATCTGCATATGTGCAGCAGCGGCTTCGGGGGCTTTTACTGGCTCAATTCCGGTGACCCGCTCTAATTGCGCCACCCGGCGCCGCAGGTCCTCGACATCGCGAAGCAGTTCGGACAGCTCGTCCATTTGGACCCTCCTACGTAGAAGGTTTCGTTTGCGGCCAAGGCGGCAGAAGTTTAATCAGCGCCCATAAAATAAAGAACGGAAGAATCGTTAAGACGATGGCAGTGAGCGACCCCTCGCGGGTGGCAAATTCCATCTTGTAGGTTGTGTATCCAAGGAAGCTCTTGGAAAAGAGCTGCCCACCGATCACCACATTCCAGCGCATAGCGAAGATGCCGATCAACGTGAGTACGCCAGCCACGGAATACATGAGTTTGCGCGTGCCCTCAGCGATGCGAAACAACTGAGTGGATGCCAACAGCGCCAGCGGAATGCAGGTGCCGAAGATGATTTGAATGACAATCTGCGAGACGAACAGCTTGGTGTGTACCATGAAATCCAGACTCTTGAACGATTCGTCGGACTCGTAAATGCGGTGGATGAGGTCGAGCATTTCCAGCGAGAAGTCGATCACGAAAGCGTAGAACAAATAGCGCGCAATGGTATCCACGCAGCGCATGTCTATTTTGCGGTTGTTCCACTTTGTGGTTACCATGTACATCAGCATCACCAGCGCAATGCCCGAAACCATGGCCGAGAACAGGAACACGATGGGCATTAACGGGGTGGACCACCATGGATTGGCTTTCACCGAGCCAAAGATGAAGCCGACGTAGCCGTGAAGCAGGAAGGCCGACGGGATGCCAATGACTGTGATGATGTAGCCGGTCTTATCGTCGATCTGCAGCGAACGCGGACTGATATTATCCGAGCCCAGCGTCATGGCTTTATAAAGCAGGCGCAGCGGGCCGGTGGTGGTTTGCGAGAGCAGGACGATATCTTTGCGGAAATCGAGCCAGATTTCGATTACCAGCACGATCATCAGGTACCACAGGTAGACGAAGCCGAACATCGCCATGGCCGAAGACTTGTGCGGGGTAAGGAACATCTCAAAGGAGCGCTCCGGATGCCCCAGGTGCAACTGCAGCGGCAGCGGCGCCACCAGCATGAACGCCAGGGCTGTCAACAGTGCCAGCCGGTAGGTAGGCTTCACCTCTTCCACGCGGAACACGCGTTCGAGCGAAGCCAGAATGAACGCGCCCGCCACCAGTCCGGTGATGAACGGATATAGAACAATGAGGATGCTCCATTGCAGCTCCACCTCATTGGGGTACATGAACCCTTGAACGCCGTTTATTATTGATTCCATCGCCATTCATCCCTTCCTAGCGCACCGACTGATCGAGCGCGCGGTAAAACACTTTCGACCCCGTGGCCATATGCGGCTTCAAAACCTGCACGCTGTTGGTGCGAATGAATTCATGCACCGGGTCCTTCGGATTCTTCAAATCCACCAATGTGCGGCAACCGGTGGGGCAAACTTCGCAGCAGGCCGTGGTAAGGCCTTTGCTAATGCGGTGGTAGCAGAGCGTGCACTTATCGACCACCTCTTTTTGCGGATCGATGTAGCGGCAGCCGTACGGACAGGCCTGCACGCAATAGCGGCAGCCCAAACAGTAGGTTTTGTCCACCAAGACCAGACCGTCAGGTGTTTCAAACGTGGCCCCTACCGGGCAAACCTGAACGCAGGGGGAATGTTCGCAATGATTGCAAAGTTTCGGAATAAAGAAGCTCTTCCAGCCTTCATGCTTCGACTGTGGGAAACCGTCGAAACCGCCGTTGGGCGCTGAGACTTCCGGATGCTCTTCCGGCCAGCCGTCGATTTCGTAGTGCTCCACCCAGGTGCGGAAGAACCCTGCGGGTACATTGTTTTCCTTGGCGCAGCCGCGGACACAGTTGCCGCAGCCGATACACTTTTCAACATCAATGGTCATGCCCCAATAATGGGCGGCCAGTTCATACTTTGGTTCCGGAGGAGCAACCTCGGCCCCGTTCAGCTTATCGAAAAACCATGCCGCGGCGGGGGTTAGAAACAGCAGCTTCGCTGTATCCTGAACCATACCTCTACGTGATGTGTCCATGAGTGTGGCTCCTTACTATGAAATCTTCGGATTGTGCGGCGTGTGGCAGGTTTTGCAGACCTCGCCACCGGAATGGTCTTTGGTGATCACTTGAGGAAACTTCTTTGGTTTCGCCGAGTTGGCCTCATGACACTGCGCGCATAACTTGCCCGTATCGGGCAGTACCGGTTTGGTCTTGCCGGGATCGTCGGCATGGATCGATTGCGGCCCGTGGCAGGCTTCACAGGATACGCCGATGTGTTTTCCCTTCTTCAAAACCGTCAATTGGTCGTCATGGCACATTTCGCAGGCCGCGCGGCCGGCGAATGTCACCGTGTGGGCGCGAATATCATTCAGTGCGCCAGGCCGAAAGTGGCCGTATTTGCCAAATTCCGCAGGCATCAGCGCCTGCCTGACAAGCACGAAGATGATGAATCCGCCGAGGAATAACCCGGCTAGACGAAGTAAATGTGCGGCGTCTTTCATTG
Source organism: uncultured Acidobacteriia bacterium (assembly GCA_903881085.1). Lineage (GTDB taxonomy): Bacteria > Acidobacteriota > Terriglobia > Bryobacterales > Bryobacteraceae > CAIRSA01. The sequence continues at coordinate 218 of CAIRSA010000241.1, read as the reverse complement.
ACGACTCCTATGGGATTCCAAGGGAGCAATCCGATTGCCAATTCGGAATGCCCGTCGGGTGCGGAATCTAAAGGTATTGCAATATGCAAAGCTGGGGAATTTTGCGGTGGAATTCCGCATCACTGGTCGGAAGTGGGTTAAACGACCCTTTTGTCTTTACCTCGACCAAGCGTTTGGGTAAATTCGGAACCGCTCCCTCACGGTCGCGGCTCGGTGAG
>CAIRSA010000240.1 GCA_903881085.1 uncultured Acidobacteriia bacterium | reverse complement strand
TGTCTGTATGCGATTGAATTGAGATCCATCCAATGTATGTTACACAGATTGTTTCAATTTGTCCAGCGCCGGGCTTAAGAAAAACGGCTTAGTGGCATTGTGCACTCCTGCCTGCCGCGTCCCGACTCATCGGGACGCCTGCTTGGCGTGCTCCAAAACGCGTCCCGATGAGTCGGGACGCGGCAGAGTAAGACTCTGCGCCACGTCGATGGCTGCAAATCCATTTTCGTGCGGCGCCTTAGTGGCATTGGGCAAATTGCCCGCCCCACCCTTGAAAAAACTGCGGTGTCGAGTTTAGCGTCGGCGATTCGCCGGTCCAGTTCTCAAGCTTTGGGTTTCGTAAAGCCTGCCAGGCGTGGAGAGCGCACGTCCAATTCCCAGGCTGCCAGCTTGGCGCGGAGTTCGGCGGTCTTTTGCGGGTTCGCGGCTAGCAGGTCCTTTTGCTCTGTTTCGTCATCGGCGAGATTGTGCAGTTCCTGCTTGCCGTTGTCGTCTACCAGCTTCCAGTCGCCATCGCGGACGGCTTTGCGTGTGGTTGCGGCGCGCCGGCCGCGCCAGAAGACGGTTCGCGCGATGGGCTCACGCTTGCCTGTGATCACCGGTGTCAGATCGATGCCATCGAACTTCAGGCCGGCGGGCGGCTTCACGCCTGCGGCGGAGAGTAGCGTGGGCGTCATGTCCATGGACAACGTCACCTGTGGCGTGACTTTACCGGCCGGAATGTGCCCGGTCCACTGTATGATGCCGGGGACGCGAATGCCTCCTTCCCAAGTGGAACTCTTGCGGCCGCGCAGTTTTCCGTTGTCGCCGTTAGGGTCGCCGCCGTTGTCGCTGAGGAAGATGACGATGGTGTTTTGGTCGCGGCCCATCGCTTTGAGTTGGGCCAGGACGTCGCCAATTCTCTTATCCAGGCGTTCCACCATTTTTACGTAGATGCTGCGCGTCAGATTGCGAGTGGGTGCGGTGCCGGTCTTTTCGTCGAAGCCGTCGGGGTCCTGGATTGGGACGTGCGGTGCGTTGAAGGGCAGGTAGAGGAAGAACGGTTTTGACGAGCGCTTCTTCAGCCAGGCGATGGCTTCGGCAGCAAACAGATCGGTCAGGTAGCCTTTGCGCTCTTCCGGCTTTTCGTTGCGGTAGAGCGTCATGTGGCCGTTCTCTTCTTTGTGCGTGAAGTAATCGGCGCCTCCGCCGAGGATGCCAAAGTATTCGTCGAATCCGTGGCGGCGCGGGAGAAATTTGTCGAGATAGCCGAGGTGCCATTTGCCGAAGCAGGCGGTGTCGAAGCCGGCTTGTTTGAGCATGCGGGGAAGCGTTGGTTCAGTGGCGGGGAGGCCCAGTTCGCCGCGCTTCTGCAGCCAGGCGGCTTCATCATAGCGGCCAATGTTGCCATTGCCAATGGCGCATTCCAGGCCGCCGAAGCGGTGCTGGTAGCGACCGGTCATGAGGGCTGAGCGGGTGGGCGAGCATTCGGGGCCGTTGGCATAGTTCTGTGTGAAGCGGATGCCGCGTTGGGCGATGCCATCGATGTTGGGTGAGTGGATGTCGGGCGACTGGAAGCAGGAGAGGTCGGCCGCGCCAAGGTCGTCGGCCAGGAACAGAACGATGTCCGGCTGCTTCGATTGGGCGGTGAGGGCCGCGGCGCCCATTGCTGACAGGAATGCTCTGCGGTTCATTTGAATTTCAGTATATCGTTTCAGCGTCTTTTCAGATTCGGGTGATAATTTACTTAGTATGAAAGCTCTCTCACTGCTGCTTGCAATGTTTGCCGCTGATTGGCGCGCTTCTTTTCCCGTGGATAAAAGGGACCTTGGCCCTACCGGCCGGAATCCTTATTTCATTCTGGAGCCTGGATACAAATTGCATTTCGCGCATGGCGAAGAGCGGTCAGTGGTGTCGGTGCTGGCCGAGACTAAGATGATCGATGGCGTGGAAACTCGCGTGGTGGAAGACCGCGAGTGGAAGAAAGATAAGTTAGCGGAAGTTACTCGCGATTATTATGCGATTGACCGCAAGACAAGCGATGTGTATTACTTTGGCGAGGACGTGGATGTTTATAAGAGCGGCAAGGTGAGTGGGCATAAGGGTTCCTGGTTGTCGGGTGTGAATGGGGCTAAGTTTGGACTTATGATGCCGGGTAAACCGGTTGCCGGCGACCGGTTTCACCAGGAGTTGGCGCCTAAACGGAAGGCTGTGGACCGGTCTGAGATTATTGCGGTGAATGAGAAGGTGACCACTCCGGCGGGCAGGTTTGAGAACTGCGTGCATACGAAGGACAGTAGCACGATGGATCCGACGGTGGATCATAAGTTTTATGCGCCCGGTGTTGGGTTGGTGAAGGATGCGGAGTTGGAATTGGTCAGAATTGAGAAGTAAGTTTTCGGGGCGAGTACCACTCGCCCGCAGAATGCCATTCTGCCCCACATCAGACGGCTGGTTCTTGTTGCGTCATGCAGTGCAATGTTCCCAGGCCGAGTACCAGATCGGTGCAGGCGATGCCTACCACTTCTCGATCGGGGAACAGATGGGCCAGGACGTTTAACGCGACCCGGTCATTGGGGTCGTTGAATGTTGGCACTAACACCAACTTATTCGCGATATAGAAATTGGCGTAACTGGCCGGCAGGCGTTGGCCATCGAACCACACAGGGCGGGGCATTGGCAGTGTGTGGACAGTCAGAGGATTGCCATCCTGATCAGTCATCTCGCGCAGTAACTCCAGGTTTTCGCGCAGCGGTTCGAAGTTCGGGTCGGTGGGGTCGGCTTCGCTGGCGATGACAACGGTGGTTGGATCAACGAAGCGGGCCAGGTCGTCGATGTGGCCATGCGTGTCGTCGCCATGGATGCCGTTACGCAGCCACAGCACTTTGCTGACGCCCAGATAGCGGGCGAACACCTGCGCCAGTTGCTTGCGGGAAAGGCCGGGATTGCGGGCCTGAACGTCTGAGAGCAGACATTCTTCGGTGGTCAACATGGCACCGCAGCCATTGACGTCGATGGAGCCGCCTTCCAGCACAATGCGCTTGCCGCCCAGTTCCGGTTGCACGGCTTCCACACCCAGACTCCACGCCGCGAAGGCGGGCGCGAGATCGTCGTGCTGCCAGTTGTCGTACTTTGCCCAGCCGTTGAAGTGCCAGTCCGTGGCGATCAACTTGTTCTTCGCGCCGCGCACGAAGATGGCGCAGGTGTCGCGGACCCAGCTGCGGTCTGTCGGGAATTCCAGAATGTCGACCATGTTCAGATCGGCATGGCATTTGTTGAGAACGCGCTGCACCACGGCAGGGTCGTCGCACAAAATACGAACACGCTCCACGCGCGCCAGGCGGGCGACGATCTCGCCGTATAACCACGGGATGGGCGTGAACTTTCCCGGCCAGTCGGATTTTTCATGTGGCCAGGCCAACCAGGTTGCCGCATGCGGCTCCCATTCCGCGGGCATGCGCATTATGCGAGCCATCGTTTGGTGATCCCTTCGTAGGCGTCAATGCGGCGGTCGCGGAAGTAGGGCCAGTTGCGGCGGAACTCTTCGAGCAGCGCGGGGTCGCACTCTGCAATGTAGATGTGTTCCTCCGCTTCGGGCGCGTAGCTTTTGACTTCGCCATAAGGCCCGGCTAGGAACGTGGAGCCCCAGAATTCCAGGCCATTTTCAAAGCCTATGCGATTCACTGCGGCGACATAGATTCCGTTGGCAATGGCGTGCGAGCGCTGAATGGTGCGCCAGGCGTCGCGCTGCCGTTCGCCGTATTCGGCCTTCTCCGCCGGTTGCCAGCCGATGGCCGTGGGATAGAAAAGAATGTTAGCGCCGCCCATGCTGGCGAGGCGCGCCGCTTCGGGGTACCACTGATCCCAGCAGATGAGCACAGCGATGCGGCCGTAGCGCGTGTCGAAGTTTCTGAAGCCCAGGTCGCCGGGCGTGAAGTAGAACTTTTCGTAGAACAGCGGATCGTCAGGGATGTGCATTTTGCGATACATTCCCAACATCTCTCCGCCCGCGTCCACAACCACTGCAGTGTTGTGATAGAGGCCCATGGCACGCTTTTCAAACAGCGAGCCAACGATCACGATGTTCAGTTCGCGCGCCAGGGCGCAGAACAGATCGGTGGATGGTCCAGGGATGGTTTCGGCAAGATCAAAGGCGCTGTGATTTTCTTCGAAGCAGAAATATTGCGAGCGGTACAACTCCTGCGTACAGACGATCTGCGCGCCGCGCGCGGCGGCCTGGCGGATGAGCGCTTCGGTCTTTTGCATGTTCGGGCTCGGATCTTCATGGCAGCTCGCTTGGATGAGTCCGACCGTGAATTTCGAGTTTCGGCGTGGGTCCATAGTAAGATTGTTTCACATGGCTGCTCGCGTTGCTATTACATTTCTATTACTTCTCACATCGCTTGGTGCGGCGGTTCCAACGCCCCGGGAACATTTTGGATTTTCGCCCGGCGATGACTACAAATTGGCCGATTATGCCCAAGTGTCGGCATATTATCAGAAGCTCGTCAAGTCGACGGACCGCATCAAGTTGATGGAGTTTGGCCGCACATCGATGGGCAAACCGATGTTCGCGGCGTTTGTTTCCACGCCGCAGAATCTGGCGCGGCTCGATCGCTATCGGGAGATCAGCAAACGGCTGGCGTTGGGGCTGGCGACGGCTGAAGAAGCGCATGCCATTGCGGCCGAGGGCAAGGTGATTGTGTGGATCGATTCCGGGCTGCACGCCAGTGAAGTTGCGCCCGTACAGCAGGCCCCGCACCTGACCTACAAGCTGCTGACGGATGAGTCAGAAGAGTCGCGCCGCATCCGCGAAAACGTGATCGTAATGCAGATTCCGGTTATCAATCCGGATGGGCTCGATATGATCGCGCATTGGTACCGCAAGAACGTCGGCGGGCCGCATGAGACCGCTACGCTGCCGGAGTTGTATCAGAAATACGCCGGGCACGATAACAATCGCGACTGGTTCATGCTGAATCTGGAAGAGACGCGGAATGTTTCGCGATTGCTGTTTCAGGAATGGTTTCCGCAGATCGTTTACAATCAGCACCAGGCTCCAACGTTTCCGGCGCGCATTTTTGTCCCGCCATATTCCGAGCCGTTGAACCCGAACATTCCGGCGGCGGTGATGGAGGGCATCAACGTGATCGGGTCGGCCATGGCTGAACGCTTCGCGCGGGAGAACAAACCCGGTGTGATTTCGTATTGGGGCTATGACGCGTGGTGGAACGGCGGGTTGCGCTCTGTGCCGGCTTTTCACAACATGCATGGGATTTTGACGGAGACGGCGCTTTACCACTTCGCCACGCCGCACGATTACAAGCGAGGCGAGTTGCCTTCGCGCTTCCCAAATGGCATGCCGACGAAGGAGCCTTCGGTGTTTTATCAGAAGCCGTGGCTGGGTGGTGAATGGCATTTGCGCGACGCGGTGGAATACATGTTGACTGCGGATTATGCGATTCTCGATCTGGCGAGTTCGCGCCGCGAGTATTTTCTGACGAAGGCCTACGCCATGGCGCGTGCCAACATTGACGCGGGTAAGAATGGCGGCCCCTATGCCTATGTGATTTCGCCCGAGCAGTGGGACGCTTCGGCCGCGGTTGAAATGGTGAAGCGGCTGATGGGTTCGGGCGTGCAGGTGCAGCGCGCGAAAGCGGCGTTCCAGGTGGGCAAGACCTCGTATCCGGCGGGCACGTTGGTATTGCCCGCCGCACAGCCGTTTCGCGGTTATTTGATGGACCTGATGGAACCGCAGGCATATCCGGAGTTGCGTTCTGGCACCAGCGGCCCAACCAAGCGGCCATACGATATTGCGGGGTGGACGCTGAGCATGCAGATGGGTGTGAACGTCGATCGAATCACTGATCGTTTTCAAGGTGAGATGGAGTCGTTGACTTCAGCGCCAACTGTGCAACCAACGATGGACCATCGCGACAACGCATCGTTTGTAGCCACGGCTGAGCGGTTATCGCGTGGCGAAAAGGTGGGCTGGTCGAAGGATGGCAAGATCGTCAGTTCCGGGGCTGAGATGGCTTGGGAGCTGCACAAACCGCGCGTGGCGTTGTATGAGCCTTACATCGCAAACATGGATCAAGGCTGGACGCAGTGGGTGCTGGATTCGTACAAAATTCCGTACACCCTGATTCACAATGAAGACTTTCAACGCGGCGATCTGCACAAGCGCTTTGATACGATCATCTTCGCGCAGCAGACGGCTGAATCGATTTTGCATGGGAACAAGGGCGGTGAAGCCGCAGCACGGACGCGAACCGCCGGTCTCGTCCCCAGGCCCGAACACACGGGAGGGATCGCCGTCGAGGGTGTGGCCAATCTGGACCGTTTTGTAAAGGCAGGCGGGACGATGATTGCGCTCAGTTCCGCGTCTGAACTTCCGATGCAATTCTTTCCGTTACGGATGCGTAACGTATTGCAGCGAGCCGCGGCAGCAGAGCGTGAGGGTGGCGGAGAAGAGGTTGCAGCGTCGAGTTTCTATTCGCCGGGTTCTTTGTTGCGCATCACCGTTGATACAGAGAACCCGATTGCGTTCGGCATGCCGAAGGAAGCGATCGCGTTTTCGAGCGGTGGGCAAGCGTTTGAGTCGACTTCACGCACGGATCCAGCAGTGAGGATGGTAGCGCGCTACGCGTCATCGAAGTTGCTGGCCAGCGGTTGGATCTCAGGTGAGCAGCAGGTTGTGGGCAAGGGCGTGGTGGTTGAGGCGTTGCACGGACAAGGCCGTGTGGTGATGTTCGGCATCCGTCCACAACACCGTGGGCAGCCGTTCGGCACGTTCAAGTTCTTATTGAATACAATTTATCTGGGGTCAGCCAAGAAACTATGAAGCAGAATCGATTGAAGCAGGCGTTGCTCGAAGGCCGCCGTCCAGTGGGACATATGATTTGGGAGTTTGCGACGCGCGGCATTGCGAAGATTGTGGAGGCTGCCGACCTCGATTTCGTATTTCTCGACATGGAGCATACGGCGCTTGATCCGGCCGGCGTGGCTGATTTGGTGGCGTGGTTCAAGGCTACGGAAATCGCGCCGATCGTGCGCGTGCCGCAGACGCAGTATCACTTCATCGCCCGCTCGCTCGATGCCGGGGCGCTGGGAGTGATGTGCGCCAACGTGGAGACCGCGGAGCAGGCGCGCGAGATCGTGAACGCGGCAAAGTACGCGCCGATGGGCAATCGCGGCGTGGGTGTGGGCGGCGCGCACAACGATTATTGCCCGGTGGACGCGGTGAAGTATTTCGCCGAGGCGAATGAGAACACCACGGTCATCTGCCAGATTGAGTCTGTTCGGGGATTGGAGAACTGCGAAGAGATCGCGGCCGTGGCAGGCGTGGATATTTTGTGGGTGGGACACATGGATCTCACCACATCGATGGGGATCACGGCGCAGTTCGATGATCCACGATTTCATGCTGCGCTGGACCGTGTAGTTGCGGCGGCACGGGCACATGGAAAGTTTACTGGCATTCAGCCCGGGACGGCTGAACAGGCCGAGGAGTGGATTGGACATGGATACCAGGCTATTTCCTGGGCGACCGATGTCGGCGTTTATCGTGCGGGTTTGATCAGTGCCATTGAGGCGTTAAAGAAGATATAAGTACACCCAGCATTCGAGTTCGCGGCGGTCCGCAAGCGCTGCCATTTGCGGGCGGCGCTCGTATTCTTCGCCTTCGTAGGAATCGAGTTGCGGCAGCAGTGTTTGCGCGTTGTGCATTTCGAAGATCTCGCCTTCGACCCAGTCTTCAGCCGTGAGTGCGCCCTTCATGCCGAGGTATTCGCCTGCCTGTACTTTTCGGCCGCGCATGCGCGCCTCGCCTAGAAACGTTGCGTTGGCATGCAGCAATTGAGCGTAGCGATTATCATATCCGCGCCGCAGGCTGCCATATACAAAGATGCGATTCAGCATTCCTTTCAATTTACATCAAGTGGCGTGTGATTTAATGGGAGACGCCATGAATCGCAGATCATTTCTTAAAAGCGGGCCCGCCATGGGCGCCGCCGCAGCAGCGCCGTTAGCCGCCCAGGCGCAGGACTTCGGCAAAAGCAAGTTGAAGATCACCGGCTTCAAACTGCTGCCCGCACCGCCGCGCACTGGTGCCGTCAACTTCAAGCCCGCGCCTGGCGCGTGGAGTACGCAGAATGTGGAAGTGGCGAGCCCCATGTCGATCTATCCGGAATACAAGGCCACGCGGTCTTTGTTCAATCCGGATCCGGGGAAGCTGGAAGATTTTGTTCTTGAGATCACGACCGACAAGGGCATCACTGGCCGCGGCCTGGGCGGGCGCTTGGGCGGTGCCGTCATCGAAGGCCATCTGATCAAGCTCTTGCTCGGCAAGGACCCGTTCGATGTGGAGCGGTTGTGGGATGTTATGTGGCGCTCTACCATGAGTTACGGCCGCAAGGGCGTGACCATGAACGCCATCAGCGCGGTGGACATTGCGCTGTGGGACATTATCGGCAAGGCGTTGAAGATGCCTGTTTATAAGCTGCTTGGCGGGCAGACGAAGGATCGCATCCCGTGCTACTGCACGGGCAACGACATCGAGCAGCATATGCAGTTCGGTTTCAAACGCCTGAAACTGGCCGCGCCGCATGGCCCGGCAGATGGTTTGGCTGGTATGCGCAAGAACGAAGATCTGGCGAGGCAGACGCGCAAGGCGCTGGGCGACGAGGGCGACATCATGCTGGATTGCTGGATGTCGTGGACCGAGCGCTACACCATCGAGATGGCGAAAATTCTGGAACCGTATCGCATCTATTGGATGGAAGAGGTGCTGCAGCCGCATGAATACGCTGGTTTCGGACGGCTGCGCAAGGCCATTCAATCGACGCGCATCGTGACCGGCGAACACGAGTATGGCCGCTATGGATTCCGCGATCTGCTGGAGCACGAGTCGGCCGAGATCTGGCAACCGGACGCGCAATGGTGCGGCGGGCTGACGGAACTACGCAAGATTGGGGCCTTGGCCGCGGCTTATGACATTCCGGTGATTCCGCATGCGGGTGGACTTACGCCAGAGACAGTTGCCTTCACCATGGCTACTACGAACGCGCCGTGGTGCGAACTGTTCATGCCGCCGCCCGGCGGGCCGAAGGAGGTTTATCAGAAGTTTGAAGATCGCATGCGCATCACGCGCGGGCCGGAGGGGATCTACATGCAGCCGCATGATGAGCCTGGCTTCGGTTGGAATTTATTTACGGATTAAATCCAAAGTCATCTTGCGCACGCAGAATGCGTCGTAGGTTATGTTGGGCAGCTTCACACCGGAAAAGACGAGATACATGTTGCCGCCGGCGCCGATCCATTTTGCAGGCAGGCGATATCCATGCGTACCGCCGAGTCCCCAATCTTCGGTGTGAAAGGCGCTGGTCCATGGTCCCCATGGCTCCGGCGCATCGTAAATGCCCCAGGCGCCGTTGTGGTTGTAACCCATCGCCATCAGGTATCGCTTGAGTCCTGGATGGTAAACGACATCCGTGCGCTGGCAATGCCCGGGATAGTTCAGCACGCCGCCGCGCTGCTGGATGTCGCGAGTCCATTCAAGTTTACCGGCTTGGTCGAGGCGGGCAAGAAACTCGTAGGCATCGCGGTCGCGGATGCGATCCTTCTTGACTCTGGCGAGCACCACGCGGTCGTTCGATTCGTATGCACTGGCGCCATCTTGCGAGTAGATATAAACGAAACCATCGCGCGCGGCTTGATAGTTCTTGCCCATGCTCAAGAACGTGGGCGAGGCAAAGCTGACGTCGAAGCGGAAACCGGTCTGCCACGTTTGGGCATGGTCGTTTGACCAGAACAGTTGTGAGTTGTGCGCATTGCGGACCCACATGTAGAGAATGCCATCCACCATCAGCATGCCGCTTGCCTTTTCACCCTTCGCGCCGTTGCCCGTGCGTTCGCCAGTAGCTGCGCGGATATTTGTTCCGTGAAATGCTGTGGCGGGTCCGTCGATACGCGCGAAGCCCATGCTGAGTTTTTTGTCGGTGTAGGGAGGGAAGCCGGAGCCGTCGCCGTAGGCTGTGTACTGATTTCCGTCGTCGCCCCAGGTGATCGGCCAGTTGTCACTATCGATGGCGTCGCGCATGATCGACGACTCAGGCGCGAAGGTGATTTTGCGGATGACCGGACTTGGCGGTACGGGCGGTGCGCT
>CAIRSA010000239.1 GCA_903881085.1 uncultured Acidobacteriia bacterium | reverse complement strand
GGTGACGAGCACGTTGTATGCAACCGATGCTAAATGTTAGAGGTAGCTTTTTCAGATGCGTTCACCTGCTCCTTCTCGGGTTGATTGATGGATGGAGGCGCAATTCCGGCAGTTGCCGTTTGAGCGCTTTGCCGATGCTGCCATACGGCCTTCCGGCACATCAACTGGCATCTCGGCCATCGTCTGGTAAACCACTTAAAGTATCATCGCAGCCAGCGCCCCTACCAACTGCCGCAGGGGGGTAACCTGCTATGACCACCGCCAGCGGCTTGACATTCAGTTCCTGGTTATTCCCCGCAGCGACAGCTACTGTCTAAGGTTTCAATGAGAGCCGCGCGGGAAATCCGGACGTCCGGTTTGACGGGGGGCGAGGGCTTTACAGTCCGCTCCTGCTCTCGTTCGTTGCGTACGCAGAGTGCAGAACATAATTAACCACGGATAAACACAAATGGACACAGATAAGGCCGAAACCTTGTTTTATCCGTGCCCATCCAAGTGTATCTGTGGCTAAAATTGTTTTGGCTGTTAAAGCAGCCGGAAGTTGACTTCCACCGTTGCCGCAACGGGCACCGGCTTTCCGTCCTTCACGCCGGCCTTGAAGCGCCACTTCTGTACCGCTTCAATCGCCTTCTCGTCCAGACCCAGGCCCAGCGGGCGGACAACTTTGATGTCACGCGGTTGGCCACGTTCGTCCACAACCACGTAGAGAACCACGGTGCCCTGGAACTTGGCCTTGCGCGCTTCTTCCGAATATTCCGGTTCTACCTTGAAGATCAACGCCGGGGCCGAAACGCCGCCGCCGATGCGGTAAACACCGCCGCCAACGCCGCCACCGGAACCCGGGCCAAAACCTGCGCCGGTACCGGAGCCAACGCCACCGCCAGAACCTGAACCGATTCCGCCACCAGATCCTGTGCCGTTAGAGGGGGGACCGACTTTACCCAGCGGGTTGCCATAAACAGCCATGTTCACTTGAGGCAGGCTGGCATCGGGCTGGATCACCAAAGTCGGTTCCATCACCAGTTTCGGATCGGGATTGTTTACAACCGCCATGGGAGGCGTGAATTGACGCGGTGCCACCTTAGGAAGCTTGCCCTTGCTGGCGGGCAGGGGAGACCGGTCACCGCCGCCGCCGCCGCCACCCATCGATTGCGCCTTCGCAGGTGCTTTCGGTGTAATCGCAGCAAGGTCTGGGGCAATCAGCGTGACGCTCTGTTTCACCACCTTTTGAATTTCTTTGTTGGTGCCAACAAATAACATCAGGGCAACTACGGCTACATGGAATACGATCGAATACAGTCCCGCGCCCTGCTTGTGGCCTTCGGTGAACCCCCAGATGTCCTTTACTGCTACAGGCTTAGAGGTCAATTCGAGCGGCGGCAGTTTGGTCGGGTTAATCAGTTCCTTGACATTTTCGGCAAGGCTCTTGTACCACGGTATTTCCACCTCAGCCATCAACAGCCGCTGCAGGTGAATATCAGGGCTGTCCGTGTCTACAGATCCGGACGTCGGGTTAATCGGGGTAATGGCCATCGGTCTTCCTGAGTCTTAGACGATTCAAAACGGTCTGAGGTTGCACCTTACGTGAAATTTGCACCTCTTCAATATCTACCGAAAAGTGTATCACATTCATACGGCTGTAAGAACCGATTCCAAAAGCGGAATTTACACTTTGGTTTTCTGGAGAACTGGCGATGGTACTATACCTGGCCTTGTGCCTTTGCGGGGATATGGAAATTCATCGAACCTTCGCCGGATCGTCATCAGAAGTTGACAATCTCGATGATAACATTGGGCCATCGCCGGTCCCGGTCGCGAATGGCGGCAGCGGTTTCAAGCCACCTCGCACCGGCCCGGATTAAACCTCACCCGGCTTTGCCATCGACTGGCGACGACCAGCCCAACCATAAATCCAGCAACCGCACTGGCCCAGCAGATGTAATCTGCAAGATCTTCGCGGTCCTCGTGTAAAGAGGCGGGATTCAGCATCTCCAATTGTGGAAAGACGCTTGGTTGCCAGGTGGAGACTTTTAGACCAGGTTTAGGATCCGAAAGGGTACCCGAAGCCTTTGTCGGATTCACAGTTGTGCCTGCAACTTCCGTAGCCTCGGCAAGCTTTTCCTTCAGTTCAATGTATCTCTTCTTTGCCAGCTCGATATCCAGTGCCAGGCGGTTCGGATTCGTGCCCGTTGCGTGTACCGTCCGGGTCCACTTCTTGGCTGCCAGCTCTACTTCCTCTTCTAGAAAGTCCTTCGCCCGGTTGGCTGATTCAGACTGGGTGCGGGATGCCTCCGCCATCATCCTAGCGACAAAGTCCTGAGTAATCTTCTGAGCCTGAAACTTATTTTCGTCCTGGTAAGTGATTTTCACGGTCCAATCTCGCTCGATCAACTCGATTTCAAGGATCTTATTCAACTTGGCACTGAGCATTTCCATTGTCTCGCCCCTAACGCTCACAAGGTCCCCATTGGCGGATCTTCGGAACCCATAAGAGTAATTCGAAACTATATTGGTGAGATTGTCACTGCTGGTCACCGTTCCTCGTATTCGGCCTATCCAGTTCCTTATTGCCGAGTCGTTCGTGTCGAAAGAAGACCGAGTTGCGTCCGGGGGGACGATGCGCAACACCGCCGTGGATTGGTAAAAATTGGCAGCCACTGGTATGTGTAGGATGAGCCAGGCGATTGCCGCGCAGGCCGCCGCGGAAACAATACCAACCGTCGCCTGTTTCCAGGTCATGTGCCGCAATAACGGCAAGCAAAGTACAAAAAGCCCCATCGCGAAGCCGCCCCCCGCGCCCCATCCGAGGGCGGGCCACCAGGGGAGTTCAGGCGTTAGGGATTCAAGTCCGGAATCGATTAATCCCAGCTTCGGTCCAATCTGATTGACAGACCCATACTTCGTGGATACCGCCGACACATTGCTTATTACTTTCAGGTATTTCTGATGCGCCAGTTCGACATCCAGCGATGCCCGGCGTCGTTGATCGGGGTCTGCCGTTTGATGGCGGGCAAGCGATTCGCGTCGATCGGTCCACTCTTTTTCGGATTCCGCTTCGCGCCGCTGCCAATATTTGATGGTCGACTGGGCATCCGCCTGGCTCTGCGTAATGTTTAGTGCCATATAGCGGCCCCCGATGTAGTCCGCCGCTTTTCGCGCCGTTTCCCGGTCGCGATGCCGGAACGCGATGCGAAGAGTCTGTTTTTGCCCTTCAAATCCCCTGGAAGTGGTGGCCGAGACTGCTTTCTGGTATCGTTCCACCAGATCCTGCATTGAGACGGAATTCCATTCCTCCTGGTACAGCTTCAGCGTCTCAATCGTTTGTTTGATCTCGCTGGTCTCCGTGACTTTTTGTTCCAGAACAGAAACACGGGCGAAAAATCGCGACTCCTTGGCTCCCGCCGAAGCAGTCTCCGCCGCGGTTGATGCGTCTCCCTCTGACTGTAGTTCTACGTAGGCAGCGTAACGCCGCTCAGGCCAAATGACGACGGCCGCAATTACCACGCCGATCAGTGACAGCAGAAAAGGAATGGCCGCCTTCTTCATGTGCGATCTCCTGAGTGAATGGCTGCCCTCAGGCTCGCCCTGGAAATGAATATCTGGAAAAGCAGCCCTGTCAGCGCTCCAAATGCGGCGCCAGCCAGTTGGACCGTGGTGTAATCCAGATCCGGACGGAATGGGAGGCTTGCCGGATTCAGAATTTCCATGAAAACATGCCTTCTCTCGACAATGTGTTGGAGCGTGTTAGCCTCTGCCAACTGGCTGGCAATGGATTCATAACTTGCGCGTACCCTGTCCAGGCTCGCCCCAGTCGAATCCTTCGGGTTGGAGCGCAGCCTGTCCCACTCTAACTTTTTGTAGTTCAATTGATCATGGAAGAAATCCGTTCGCATTCCAACCATAGCTGTTCTGTCTCTGATTCCGGCTGCGATCACCCGCGTCACCAGTTCCTGCGTCACTTTCTGTGCCGCGAACCGGTTGGGATTGGTGTACCGGATAATCAGTTCTCCCGGATTCGGACCGTCCTCAAACGCAATGTCTGAGCGCATCTGAGCAACGGCATTTTCTATCGTTCGGCCATAGCCATAGAGATAATAGAGCTTGAATTTTTCGATAATATTTTGCAGGTTGGAGCGGGTCATTAACTCCGCGGTATAAGCTTTCGCCGGCAGTGGCTTGGACGTGTGAAAGTACGGCGCCAGCGGCTCCTCCAGCGGATCGCGCAGCAGGGCCATCGAGGTATAGGGCTCCGGCCCCATGCACAGCGTGACCAGAAACGTGATGACAAATCCCGCCAGCGCTCCGCCCGGCAAATACAAAAAACGCCGTGAAATCCTGGTTCGGGACGTGAAGGACTGGGCCAGCAAGCCGCCGATCTCTTTCACGAAAAACGCCAGGTATTGGAAGGAGCCTTTGCCGCGAGCATCCTCTGACGCCTCCATGTGCACGGAGTACATTTCTTCGATCACATCCGCCCCATCCTCAGTCACTCCTGCGAATGGACCGCGAAACGTCGCTGGAAGTAGGCGCAACAGATACCAGTAGAGCTTATGCATCGGCCGGCTCCGTCCGCAATCCGATCGGCGGCGTGAGCCGCGCATCGGCAAGTTTGGCCAAACTCTTAATGCGCGCCACCTCCGCCGCCAACGCCTCCGCGCCATTCGACGTCAGCCGGTAGAACTGCTTGTCGCGCACCGTGTCCTCACTCGCCAGCCGCTCAATCCAGCCATCGGCAAGCAACCGGTGCAGTGCGCCGTAAAGCGTGCCGGTCGACATCTTCACGCGCGAATTGCTGATCCGCTCTACATCGCGCAAAATGGCATAGCCGTGGCGCGGCTCCTCGGCCAAACTGATTAGAATCAACAAAACAGATTCTGAAACTGGCCCGGGCTCTTTAGTGCAGTTGACGACCTGTCGCATGGTGACATATTACCCCGAACCATATGCGCAGTCAAGCTCATTGTGATTTGTCGCTCGATTACCGTGCCAAACGGAACCCAATGTCTTCGCCGCGCTCAGTGGGCGCGGCACCCTGGCGGTAGGACACGCGCAAGATCATGCCTCCGGCCAGATAGCTTCCTCCGCGAAACATTTTGATGGTGCCGTTTGGCGGTCCCTTCGGGTCGGCCGCCGGTGAGCTCGCGTAATACTCAGCTCCGTGCCAATCGGCCACCCACTCCCAAGCGTTGCCGATCATGTCATTCAAGCCCCACGCGTTGGGCTCCTTGCGACCTACTGGATGAGGGGCTTTGCCGCTGTTGTCGCCATGCCACCCGATTTCGTCCATCTTGCCGTAGAGCGGACCCTTGGTGCCCGCCCGTGCGGCATACTCCCATTCCGCCTCCGAGGGCAGCCGGTAGCGGAAGCCGTCGCCGCGGGAATTCAGTTTGTTAAGGAAGGCCTGCACCTGCTCGAATGAGACGTTCGTCATCGGAAGGTCGGCCGCGGTTCCATCCGGGGCTTTCCCGCCCATCACTGCTTCCCATTGTTTTCTGGTCACCTCAGTCTTCCCCAGTTGAAAGGCTTTTGATAGCGTAACCATGTGCGCCGGCCGTTCATCGCCTGTGTCCTGCGGATCGTCCGAGCCCATCTTGAATTGCCCGGCAGGGATGGGCGCGAACTCAAACGGCACGCCGCCGATTTCCATGTGGTGCGGATCGGCTTTCGGCACCGGCTTTGACTCCAACACTGCCGGCGCGGTCACCGCCGGGGCCGGATCCACCTTCTGGTTTTGAATCACAATTACTGGCGCTGGCGCCTGACTGGCCGACTGGTAAGCCCAAAATCCACCCAGCGCCAGCAAAAGTGCCGCCACAATGCCAACACCCAAATACCGGCGCGATGACTCCGACGGCTTCTCGCGGAGAGTCATCGCCTCCACCAGCGCAATGCAGCTGGGGAAGCGATCCGCGGCCTGTTTCGACAACCCTTTCAGAATTGCCGCCCCTTCCTCTTTGCTCAACCCCACAGGCTGTGCCGGTTCTTCCTTCAGAATCTTGAACGTGATTGCCACCCAGTTTGGCGCGTCAAACGGCAGTTTGCCGCAGAGCAGTTTATATGCCAGCACCGCCAGGGAAAACTGGTCGGCCCGCCCATCCAACAACTCGCCGCGTATCTGCTCCGGCGACATATAACCTGCCGTGCCGGAAGTCTGCTCCGGATCGTTCGCCGCCTGTTTATTGCCTACCTTGGCGATTCCGAAATCGGCCACCTTCACGTGTCCCGTTTCATCTATGAGAATGTTGCCTGGTTTGATGTCGCGGTGCACTACGCCAAGAGCGTGCGCAAAATCGAGCGCTGCCGCTGCCTCGCGCAAAATTCGCAAAGCTGCCGGCTTCCCCGAAGGGACGTTCTGCTCCAAGCTCACGCCGCGGATCAACTCCATCACGATGTAGGCCGAGCTGCCATCGCGAATCACGTCATGCACGGCAACAATCCCAGGATGATTCAAGCGTGCTGCCGCCTGCGCTTCACGAAAGAACTGCTGGGTGGCCGCCTCGTCGCCCTCCACCAGCATCGACTTGATGGCTACTTCGCGTTCCAACTGCGGATCGAATGCGCGGTACACCACTCCCATGCCGCCGCGTCCCACTTCACCACGAATTTCGTATCTGCCGATGTGTTCCACGTTTGATCTTAACCTGACGCTTGTAGTTTCGGTCTATGAATTTAATGTTTCACACCCATGATATAATTTCTTCGTCTGTACCCTGGCCAGGAGTGTATCCATGCGCAAGATTGCGGTTCTATTGCTGACCTCGTTGTTTGTGTTAGCCGCTGCGGAGATGAAGGAAAAGGAGTTCACGCCCCAGCAAAAACGCTGGTGGGCGTTCCAACCCGTCCAGAAATCTGCCGTCCCGGCGGTCAATCGCAAAACCTGGGTGAAAAATCCCATTGATGCCTTCGTGCTCGCCAAGCTCGAAGAAAAAGGCATCCAGCCCAATCCGCGCGCCGACAACCTTACGCTGCTGCGCCGCGCCTCCATCGACATCACCGGCCTGCCGCCAACTCCTGAAGAAGTTCAGCAACTGGTCAGCGACAACTCGGCTAACGCCTTCGACAAAGCCGTGGACCGCCTGCTCGCCTCGCCCCGCTACGGCGAACGCTGGGCCCGGCACTGGCTCGACCTCGCCCGCTATGCAGACAGCGAAGGCTTCAAGAGCGACGAGACCCGCCCCAACATCTGGCGCTATCGCGACTACGTGATCCAGTCATTCAATAATGACAAGCCCTACGATCGCTTCGTGCGCGAGCAGATCGCCGGCGACGAACTTTATCCCAACAACCCTGACGCCCTTGTGGCCACCGGCTTCAATCGCCACTTCCCCGACGAAAGCAATGCTCGCAACCTGATGCAGCGCCGACAGGAGCTGATGTTCGATATCGTCGATACGGTGGGCTCAACTTTCATGGGCATGACCTATGGCTGCGCCAAGTGCCACGATCACAAATTCGATCCCATCCTGCATAAGGATTACTACCGCCTGCAGGCGTTTTTCGCCAACACGCGCATTGAAGACAAAGCGGTCCTCGAATCGGGTGAAAAGCGGGCACAATGGCAGAAACTGTACGACGAATGGGATGCAAAGACCAGCGCGATGCGCAAAGAGATGGACGCGCTCGCTGCGCCCGAAGTCGCCAAGCTCGACAAAGATACCTTCGACAAGTTCCCCGAGGAGATTCAGGACGCTGTCAACACAGCCCCCGAAAAGCGCACGCCCATTCAGTGGCACATGTTCTACAAGGCCAAGCCGCAGATCGACCACACTACCGAGGAAGGCGGCAAGAGGCTCAAAGGCGACGCGGGCAAGCGTTACAACGCACTGAAGGCCGAACTGAAATCGTTCGATAACATCAAGCCGCGCGAACTGCCCATCGCCCAGGCCATGATCGATAACGGACGCCAGTCACCGAAGACCCACGTGCTCAACGTCGGCGTGTACGATGCCTACAAGCAGGAAGTCCAGCCCGGCGTGCTGTCGATTCTCGATCCTTCCGACATGAAGATCGTCCCGCCAGCGGGCCTCGAAACGAGCGGCCGCCGCTCAGCGCTTGCCAACTGGCTCACGGAACCAAAGAATCCTCTCACCTCGCGCGTGATGGTCAACCGCATCTGGCATTATCACTTCGGCAAGGGCATCGCCGGCACGCCCAGCGACTTTGGCGTGATGGGCGAACGCCCCACCAACAAAGAACTGCTCGACTACCTTTCTGCCACCTTCGTCGAAAACGGCTGGAGCATGAAGAAGATGCACAAGATGATTTTGAGCTCCAACACCTGGCAGCAGTCATCGGACTTCAACGCAGCTTCGGCCAAGGTCGACCCCGACAACAAGTACAACTGGCGCTTCACCCGCCAGCGCCTGGAAGGCGAAATCATCCGCGATGCCATGCTCTACACCGCCGGCCGCCTGAACGGGAAAATGGGTGGGCCCGGTGTCTTCCCGCCGCTTCCACCGGGCGTTGATCCGCGCGGTGGATGGAAAAAGAACGAAGATACATCCGAAGCGGACCGCCGCTCCGTATATGTATTTGTGAGGCGAAACGTGCGCTACCCGATGTTCGAAACATTCGACATGCCCGATACGCATGAGAGCTGCGCGCGCCGCAACGCTACCATCACATCGAACCAGGCGCTCGATCTGTTGAACAACTCGCTGGTGTTCGATTGGTCGAAGTCGTTTGCCGAGCGCGTCACCAACGATGGCGGCATGTCGGCTGAATCGCAGATCGACCGCGCCTACAAACTGGCCTACTCGCGCACGCCCAGTGCCGGCGAGCGCAAGATGGCCCTGGCGTTTTTAGACAAGCAGACGCAGATCGCCGGCGACCGCAAAGCTGCCTTCCAAGACCTGTGTCACATGCTCTTTAACTCCAACGAATTTCTCTACGTGAACTAGCCATGAAAAATAGACTCAATCATCACTGGCCAGTTCGTTCCCGCAGGGAATTCTTCCAGGCCGCAGGTTCCGGACTCGCCGGCATGGCGTTGTCATCGATGCTGCAGGCCGAAGCGCCCGATCCGCTTGCGCCTAAGCCAGGCCACTTCAAAGCGAAAGCCAAGTCCATCATCTGGTGCTTCATGGAAGGCGGCCCAAGTCATCTGGATCTGTTCGACCCGAAGCCCAAGCTCGACGAACTGAGCGGCCAGCCCATGCCCGAAAGTTTTGGCAAGCCCATCACCGCGATGGGTACGGCCAACAACACATTGATGGGCACCAAGCGCAAGTGGAAGCAGCACGGCCAGAGCGGCTTGTGGGTTTCCGATTGGTATCCGCACATCGCGCAGCATGTGGATGACATGGCTGTCATTCGTTCCTGCTGGGCTAACGGATTGAACCATGTCGGCTCTGTTTGCCAGATGAACACTGGTGACATCCTCGCCGGACGTCCGTCTTTAGGCGCTTGGGCGCAGTACGGCCTCGGCACGGCGAACAGGAATCTGCCCGCGTTTGTGGTCATGCTTGACGACAAGGAACCCGTTGGCGGTCCGAAAAACTGGAGCTCCGGCTTCCTGCCCGCCACCTATCAAGGTACGCAGTTCCGCCAAGGCGATACGCCGATTTTGCACTTGAAGCCGCCCGCGGGCGTGGATGAAACCCGCCAGCGCGCGAAGCTCGATTTTCTAAAACAGCTGAACGAAAAGTTCGGTGCGGATAAGCAGGACGACTCGGAGCTCGAGGCGCGCATCCGCACCTATGAACTCGCTTTTCAAATGCAGTCCACAGGCCCCGAAGCGGTCGATCTCTCAAAAGAAACCGAAGCCACCAAAAAGCTCTACGGCCTGGATGAAGAGGAGACGCGCGCCTTCGGGCAGAACTGTCTGCAAGCCCGCAGGCTTGTAGAGCGCGGCGTTCGCTTCGTGGAACTCTATTGCGGTTCCGGCTCCGGCTGGGATGCCCACACCAACATGGAAGGCAACCACTCCAAGTGGTGCCGCGCATCGGACAAACCGGTCGCCGGCCTGATCGCCGATCTGAAATCGCGCGGCATGTTGGACGACACGCTGGTCATCTGGGGCGGGGAATTCGGCCGCACGCCGTTCAACGAAAAAGGTAACGGCCGCGATCATAACCCGTGGGGCTTTACCATGTTTATGGCGGGCGGCGGCGTGAAGGGCGGCCAAGCCATCGGCACCACCGATGAGATCGGCTTGCGCGCAGTGGAGCACCCTTGCCACGTTCACGATATTCATGCGTCAATTCTGCATCTGATGGGCCTGGACCACATCAGACTAACGTATATGCATAACGGACGCGCAGAACGCCCGACGATTGTCGGCGGAAATCTGATTAAAGAGCTATTCGCGTGATTTTATTCTTCCCCATCCTGTTTGCGCTGGCCGATTCCGAGGCTGACCGCGCGCTTGCCGAAAGGCTGAAGCGCCGCGAACCGCAAGCGATGGCGGATCTTTACGACAAGTATGGCCGCATCGTCTACGCCCTGATTTTCCGCATTGTGCGCGATACGGGCGTGGCCGAAGATCTTTCGCAGGAAACCTTCCTGCGTGTATGGAATCGCGTGCAGGCCTTCGATCATGAAAAAGGCGCGCTGGGTCCGTGGATTCTCACCGTGGCCCGCAACCGTGCGATCGATTATCTGCGCTCCGTGGATGGGCGCATGGCCCACAACGCGGTGGAGCTCGATACCAACGAGCACCCCTCGTTATTCGGAGATCTGGAGCGCGATGTCCTGAATTCCGACCGCGCTCGTGTTCTGCGCGCGGCGTTTAAGAAACTGACCGACAAGCAGCAGATTGTGATCGAGCTAGCATATTTCGAAGGCCTGTCGCAAAGCGAGATGGCCGACCGTTTGAAGCAGCCGCTCGGCACCGTCAAGACCTGGATGCGCAGTGCACTGCGGGTGTTGCGCGATGAAGTAGGCGAGGCGTTAACGGCATGAACTGCGAAGAACTCCGCGACATGTACGAGCTGTACGCCATTGGTGTGCTGGAAGATCCCGAAAAATCGGAGATCGATGAGCACCTCGCCCGCAACTGCGAAAAATGTTTGGAAGGAATGCGCCTCGCAAGGCAAACCAATGCGGCCCTTTTCACCGTTATACCAATGGTGGAACCGCATAGCAGACTTCGCAAAAAAGTGCTGGCCTCAGTCGGCCTGGAAAGAACAGGTTGGGGGTGGATGTCTGCCTGGGTTTCTGCCGTTACCGTAGGGCTCATGGTGGCCACGCTCTACTTGAGTTTGCAGGATCGCCGCAATGCCGGTGAGCTGGCAATAGCCCGCGCCGAAATGCACGCCATGGGGATGGAGTTGACTCGCGTCCAGGCCGTGATGAGCTTCCTGAACGCGCCCGATACGATTCTGGTGAATGCCGGCAAAGGCATCCCGCTGCCGCCCAAGGCGCGCGTGTTCCTCAATAAAAATCAAGGCGTGTTGCTGATGGCCAGCAATCTGCCGGCCGCTCCAGCCGGTAAGATCTACGAGATGTGGGTCATCCCGAAAGGCGGCGCACCCAAGCCCGCCGGCCTGTTCCAGTCGGATGCGCAGGGGAACGCCACGCACATTCAACCTGGAGCGCTGGATGTAGCTTCCACCGCGGTAGTGGCCGTGACGCTCGAGCCGGAAGCCGGTTCACAAACGCCAACCATGCCCATCATTCTTAGCGCTGGACTCTGAAGTCCGCGCCCGGTAACCAAATCGCAAAGCCCTGCGCCTTAGTTGATGAGTCCAACTAAACTCCAGGGAATAAACATGCGTATCCAAACACTCGTACTCTCAATGATTCTGTCGGCCGCCGCGTTTGCGGGCGATGTAACCGGCAAGTGGGTTGCCCAGCAGCCCGGCCGTGACGGCGCAACGCGCGAAGTCACCATGACCTTCAAAGCCGACGGCGCAAAGCTCTCCGGCGAAGTGTCCGGCGGCCAAGGCGGCGGCGTCGCCATCCAGGACGGCAAAGTCGACGGAGACAACATCTCCTTCACTGTTAAACGCGAATTCAACGGCAACACCATGGTCATGTCCTACACCGGCAAGCTTTCCGGCGACGAACTCAAGCTCTCCATGAAGCGCGAAGGCGGCGACCAGCCAGCCCGCGAAATGACCGCCAAGCGCGCAAAGTAAGCTCGCTCCTGGGGTGTGGCGGCTATTTGCTCAAGGTTACATCGTTTTAAGGTACTCAGTTGTCCGGCCAGTTTCTATGCATTTGATAGCCGTGTCAGTTAGGGCGATGTGATCATTAAGTTAGTCAGGGCAGGCAAATTGCCCGCCCCACCCTTTTAAACACTGCAGCGTCGAGTTTGGCGGCGATCTCCTGGCCCCTCGAATTCGAAGAATTGACCACTTGACTAGTCAATATGATTCTGTCATATTCTAGTCGTGGATATCGAAACCATCCCCATTAGCGAATTCAAAGCCAAGTGCCTCAGCCTTGTGGAAGGCGTTGCCGCAGGCGGAAATAGCATCGTGATTACCAAACACGGCAAAGCCGTGGCCAAAGTTACTCAAATCCCCAGTTCGCGGAAATCTCTGAAAGGAAGCTGGCAGGGGTTGGTCGAAATCAAGGGCGACATCGTCAATTGCGACACGTCTGAGGACTGGGAAGCCGCGCGGTAAATGCCCACCTATTTATTGGATACTCACATCTACCTGTGGTGGAGACTGGGTACGGGCGAGCTGACGGCAGCGCAGCATAAAGCGCTCGATTACGCGGAAGCCAACGGCGAAACGTTAGCCATTAGCGCCATTACAATCTGGGAGATTGCCATGCTCGTGTCCCAGGGTAAATTGGAAGTCAACCTCATCCCAACCCATGTGCTCCTGAAACAGATTGAAAAAGACCCCGGCGTCGAAATTCTTCCCCTTAGCGCCGATGTCTGCGCGGAAAGTGTGAATCTGCCCAGCGGGTTCCACAAAGACCCCGCCGACCGGATCATCGTCGCTACTGCCCGCATCCATGGACTGCGTTTGCTGACGGTAGATCAACGCATCATCGATTGGGGAAAGGTGGCCTTGATCTAGCCCCATGCCTACAGACCCCAACATCGCACTCCTTTTCGCGGCCGCCGGTCTGCTCGGCATCTATGGGGAATTCTGCTTCCCCGGCACCGTAATCCCCGGTGCGGCAGGCGGTGTGCTATTTCTGCTGAGCGTCGCAGGCTTTGTGGAAATGGGCGCCCGGCTTTCCGCCGCGATTTTCCTACTCGCCGGCTTTGTCTTTTTAGCCGCTGAAGCTTGGTTCCATACGCGCTGGATCCTTGCCATAGCGGGTACAGCACTCATCGTGGTTGGCGCCGTCCGGCTCCACCAACACATGCATCCATGGCTTGCTACGGCCGTCTCAATGCCTCTCGCACTGCTCACGGTCTTCTTGTTTTTCATAGCCGTACGAGCATCAGAAAACAAAAAACACAAAGAGGGTGTTGTGTTTTGGCATTCAGACGATATATTCTCATCAGTGAGGAATACTCACTTAGGGAAGAAGGAAATAACCCTAGGCCGTGATTCTTGAGGGATAAAATAATGGCGAGAAACGACGAAGGCGAATTCGAATTGGTGCTGGGCAACCGTCAGTTGCTCAGCGTGTTCTTTATCCTGGTGGTGTTGATGGGCGTGTTCTTCGCGATGGGCTACATCGTGGGACGCAACAACCCTTCGAAGGATGCGGTTGAGACTGCGGCCCGCCGCGAGCAGCCGATCGATGCCAACGACCCTGCCAAGAGTCGCCCTATTGTTGTGGAAGGCGATACAAACAAGCCCTCGCCGGCGAAGGAAACGCCTGACGCCGATCCGCCCAAGCCTGTAGAAGAGGCCAAGGCCGAACCGCCTAAGCCGGTAGAAACCAAGCCGGCTATCATGCCCAAACCAGAACCTACGAAGGCTGAAGAAAAGAAGAAGCCTGAAGAAAAGAAAAAAACTGAAGAGAAAAAGAAGCCTGAGCCGGTAAAGGCAGAAAAGCCCAAGCCTGCCGAAGCTCCTGCCGGCGCTCCTGCCGCCGGGCAGACCTTCCTGCAGGTCGTAGCCACGGATAAGGCCACCTGTGAAGCCATTGCTGAAACTCTGCGCAAAAAGTCTTTTTCAGCCATGGTCACGCCCGGCCCAAGCGAAAAGATCTTCCGCGTAGTGGTTGGCCCGTTGAAAGACTCGGCCACCACGTCGAAGACAAAGATCGACCTCGAAGCCATCGGTTTCAAGGGCGCGTACGTGCGAAAATATTAGGGTGTCCTTCGTCCCTCTTGAGGAATTAGCGGCGCGCCCCAAACCAGGGCCGCGCCTGCCGGAATGGTTGCGTAAAGGCGCGACCCATTTTGAATCCGTTCACCTGCTGAAACGCGATCTGCGCAAGTTGCATCTGCACACGGTCTGCGAATCGGCACGGTGCCCCAATATTCATGAGTGCTTCCACCGCGGAGCGGCTACGTTCATGATCCTCGGCAACCTGTGCACGCGCGGCTGCGGCTTTTGCTCCGTGCCGAAGTTCTCTCCGTCGAAACAGGACTCGCCGCTCGACCCGCTGGAACCCGCCAACGTCGCGGAGATGGCCGCCCAGATGAACTGCCGCTACGTCGTCATCACCAGCGTCAACCGCGACGATCTGGCGGACGGAGGCTCCCAGCACTTTGCGCAAACCGTGCTCGAAGTCCGCAAGGCCCTGCCAAACGCCCGTATCGAAGTGCTCACGCCGGACTTTGACGGCAACCTGGACTCTGTCGCGCGCGTGCTCGACGCCGGCCCCGATGTCTTCAACCACAATATGGAAACCATCGAGCCGCTCTACCGCCGCGTCCGTCCGCAAGCCGGCTACCAGCAATCGCTCGATGTCCTGGCCTTCGCTCGCCGCCACCGGCCCGAGGTGCTGACAAAATCCGGACTCATGGTCGGCCTCGGTGAACAGCCTGCGCAAGTCGAACAACTTCTGCGCGACTTGCGCCAGTCCGATGTCCACGTCGCCACCATCGGACAATACCTGCAGCCCACCCGCCGCAATCTTCCCGTTGCCGAATACGTCACGCCCGAACAGTTTGACCGCTATCGCGACTACGGGATGTCGATCGGATTTCAAATGGTCTTCAGCGGGCCGTTTGTCCGCAGCTCTTACATGGCCGACATGGTGAACGAACAAGCACGGCAATGAACTACCTGCTCGCAGGCCTGACAGGCATCCTGCTGGTCCTCATCTTTCCGGACTTCAGCTATACGTCGCTGGCGCCGGTGGCGCTCACGCCGCTGCTGTTCGCCATGTCGCGCGAGTTCCGCCCGCGGCAACGCTTTCTGCTTGGCTATATCGCCGGCAACATCCATTGGTTCGGCGTCTGCTACTGGATTCAGAATGTTCTCGCCGATCACGGCGGCGTTGGCGAATGGGGAGGGTGGGGGGCATTCGTGCTCTTCTGCCTTCTCAAATCGATTCATCTCGGAGTCTTCAGCATGCTTGGTGCAGTCGTCATTCGAACGCCGTGGGGCATTCCTGCTATCGCCGCATTGTGGGCAGGCCTGGAACGCACGCAAGGACCGCTCACGCTCTTCCAATGGCTGATGCTGGGCAATGCCGGTATCGACATGGGCGTGCCCATGCGCCTCGCGCCGATCACGGGCGTCTACGGCATCTCATTCGTATTCGCCATGATGTCGGCCATCATTGCCGCCGGCCTCATCCGCCGTCCCCGTAAGGAATTTCTCTGGGCCGCGGCCATCCTGCTGCTGTTCCTGCTGCCCGACCTGCCTCCATCCGAGGATCCCAAGGGCGCCTCGGCGGTTGTGGTCCAGCCCAACATCTCCGAAACGCAGGAATGGAACCACGCAGCGATCGAAAACCTGCGGCAGCGGCTGAATCTGCTGTCGCTGCAGGAAGCCCTCAAGCCCGGTCAGCCGGCCCCGCAACTGATTGTCTGGCCGGAGGCGCCCGCGCCCATTTACTACACGCGCGATGAAGTCCTGCGCCGCCAGGTCACCGATCTTGCCCGCCTTACGCATAGCTCGATCCTGCTCGGCACCGTCACCTACGATGCCCAGAACGCGCCGCTCAACTCGGCGCAGTTCATTCTGCCCGATGGCATGCCCGCAGCCCGCTACGATAAGGTCTATCTGGTTCCGTTTGGGGAGTTCATCCCTCCGCCGTTCGGCTTCATCAAGAAGATTTCCTCTGAGGCCGGCGAATTTCGTCCCGGCGAAAAAGTGGTGGTATTTCAGCACCACGGCCTCAAGCTCGGCTCGTTCATTTGCTACGAATCGGCCATCCCGCACCACGTCCGCGAATTCTCGCGCCTCGGCGCGCAGGCCTTCATCAACATCTCAAACGACGGTTACTTCGGCCATAGTGGCGCGCGACAGCAGCACCTGGAACTGGTCCGCATGCGCGCTGCTGAAAACCGCCGCTGGATCGTCCGTTCCACCAACAACGGCATCACCACTTTGGTCGACCCCGCTGGCCGAATCGTGCAACAACTTCCGTCGTTCATGGAAACGGCCGGCCGCTTCACGTTCACGCCGATCAGCGAAGTGACTCCGTACGCTCAATTCGGGGACTGGTTCGCCTGGCTCTGCCTGCTCTTCGCCGCCATTGCGCTGTTCGCCTCGCAGATTCCGAACTACGTTCCCGAGCCAAAGCGCCACGCAGTGTGATACAACAACCGCATGCCCCAGCGCAAAATCTCTTCCCTTGATGAGTTGAAAGGCCTCATTGGCCAGGAGGTCGCAGTCGGCGACTGGTTGGAAATCGATCAGCCGCGCATTGACGCATTTGCTGAGGTCACGCTCGACCGCCAGTGGATCCACGTTGACCCTACGCGCGCCAAATCGGAATCGCCCTATGGCGCCACCATCGCCCATGGCTTTCTGACGTTGAGCCTGCTCAGCCACCTGCTGTTCGCCGCAATCCACGTCGACGCAGGTTTCACCCGCGGCATCAACTACGGCATCAACCGGCTGCGCTTCCCCTCTGCTGTCACCTGCGGCTCACGCATCCGCGGCCACTTCCTGCTGCAATCCGTGAAGGACGTGGAAGGTGGGATTGAACTTGTGTGGGCCATCACCATTGATGTGGAGGGCCAATCCAAGCCCGCCGCCGTCGTCGAATGGGTGCTGCGTCAGTATCGATGAGTGGAAATTAAGTCTGGAAGCACTGCACGATGGTCTGCAATTGTTCAGCCACCTTCGACAGTTCCGTGGCGCTGCTCTGAACCTCTCTGCTGCCTTCCGCTATCGCCTGGGCCGCTTTGTGCACCGATCCGATCCGCATAGCGATGTCGCGGGTTGCATGCGAGCTCTCCGCGATTTGTGCATTTGCGTCTTCGGCGCCACACGAAGCCTGCTGGATATTTCCGGCGATCTCTTTGGTGACTGTGGATTGCTCCTCAATCGCCGTGGCGATTGAGCACACCAGTTCACCCACTTCGCGGATCACCTGAAACACCTTCTCGATCTCGGCAATGCCGCGGTTGGTGGAAGACTGCACGTTATCGACGCGCGTCTTAATATCCTCGGTGGCGCCCACGGTCTGCTTGGCCAACTCTTTGATCTCATTGGCTACCACCGCAAACCCTTTTCCATTTGCACCTGCTCGTGCTGCTTCAATAGTCGCGTTGAGGGCCAAAAGATTTGTCTGCGCCGAAATCTCACTGATTGCCTCCGTGACTTTGCCGATTTCCATCGCCGATTTTCCCAACTGCTGCATCTGTTCAGCAATCCGGCTGGCCTGGTGGGTTGCCTCGTCGGTGATGCTTCGCGCCTTCTCGGCGCTCCCGGCTATTTCGCCGATGGTTGCCGTCATCTGCCCGGTATTCGAAGTGACATTTGCCAAATTCGTAGTAGTCTGCTCCATCCCGGCCGCCACCGATACCACGCTGGCGGAAACTTCTTCCGCTGCCGCTGCCACCGCGTGCGCGTTTTGCGATGCACTCTGCGCGCTGCTCGTCATCTGGCCGCAGGTGGCTGACAATTCCACTGACGAAGCTGAAATTACAGCCATGCCTTGGCTGAGCTTTTGGATGATTCCTCTTAGATTGTCGGACATCTTCTGCGCCGCATTCGCCAGAATTCCGATTTCATCCTTTCGCGACAGGTAATCGGCCTGTACACGCTGCCTCACATCGCCTTCACCTACTTGCGCCAGCAAGGTGACAACCGAACTTAAGGGCACAGTGATACTTCGCGAAATCATCCAGCTCAACACATTGGCTACAGTGACAACAAGCAGTGCAAAGCAAATCAGCAACTGAGTAACGCGGGCGAAATTGGATTGTTGCTCCTTCTGAAACGTCTCCATGCGCTTCTTGCGATACTCCAAATACGCAGAAACCACCGGTTTTAGCCGGTCCAGCGTCGACATGGCTCCCAATCTTGCGTTCATGCCATCCAAGCGATTGCCGCTCAACGCGGCCTTTCCGGCCGCCTCATTCTGTGCGGCCCAAGGAACGAATATCGTTTCAATCGCACTCAACAACCCCCTGTCCTGTTCGGTTGTCGCACTCGCTTTCAGTGTGTTGAGAATCTCCGTATACTGTTTGGTTATAGTCTTAACCCGTTCTATCTCCAGGCTCTTTTTCGCGACTGTCGCCAGGTTGCCCATACGAGCGGCTAACTCTGCCTGACGTGCGTCCAGCTGTTCGGCCATACGCATCTTTTGCATGTAGTGCTCGGCCTTGGTGGCTGAGGCGTTCTCGTTGTTGAGCGACCACAGGGAAAATCCTGCTACGCATAGAATCAAGACGGAGCTGATGACGGATGCCAGCGCTAACTTTGCGCCGATTGTCAAAGACGCGGACAGTTTATACATCTTCATTAATCCTTATACGATGGAAAGAACTCTGCGGGAGAAATAAATCCTTGAATACACCCCCACTCTTGTCTCTTCGGCTGGTTTCCTGATTTTTGCGTCGGGAATTTCAGCGCCATGCTCAAGCGACGATACAATAGACCTTTAGGACTACCGCCATCAGCCACCATCCGCACGACGAATCCGATACCCACGCCTGCACCCAAGGTCACGAACACCGCGTCTCTCGCCTCGAAGACCATTCCGATGGCGCCGCTGGCCTGCACTGCGCACACGACGCGCCGCGCCTCTTCCCGCCCGCCCTGGGAGGTGCGATCCTGATCTTGGTCACCATCTGGCAGGCGGCTCAGTCCGATAGCTTCTGGCTCACCCTGATCGCCGCACAAGGCACGCGCAACGACTGGGTTCGCGTGCTGCTCGCCATCTCCATACTCGCCAGTTTCTGGGACGGCTTTCCCGAAGCAATTCGCTCCATCCGCCAGTTCCGGCCTGATATGAATGCGCTGGTGCTCATCTGCATCGCCGCCGCTTCCGGCCTGGGTGAATGGCAGGAAGGGGCAACTGTTGCGTTTTTGTTCTCAATATCGCACCATTTGGAGGCTTTTAGTCTTTATTGGACTAGCAGGTCCATTCGGCAGGGTGCCCAGGTCCAATATTCCTCTGAACGTGGCGTGAACGAGCGTTGGATCGAAAAATTCGCGCGATTCTATACCCCGTCGGCCCTCCTTCTGGCCGCGCTGGTTGTATTCGTCCCCACCCTGATGGGGGTAGCCGGCGGGTGGAGGTACTGGATCCAGCAGGGAATGGTTGTGCTACTTATTTCATGCCCATGCGCGTTGGTGATCGCAACACCTGTGACCTTTTCAGCCGCCATCACCGCCGCTGCCCGTGCTGGTATCCGCATCCGCAGCGGCCAGGAACTCGAAGCGATCGCCGCCAATTCTTCTTTGAATCCAAGCATTTACCCACATGCGAGGCAGGCGATGTGGGTGGTGAAACAAAACGTAGCCTTTGCCATTGCAGTAAAGCTCCTTTTCCTCACCCTAGCCATTCGAGGCGAGGCTAGCTTGTGGCTTGCAGTCCTCGCAGACACCGGCGCAATCGTGGCTGTGACGTTGAATGGGCTTAGGATGCTCCGCACGTGGGGGAGCTCACCCACATAAGATCTATCCTTTTTACCCCTTTTCCCTCTATTCTTGTGAAGAGTTTTAAGGTACAAATGTATATCAGAAGTTTGTACGGACAACCCAGGCACAACATGTTTCTCGCCGCGACGGTCGGTCGCGGACGACGAGGAACACTCCGGCGGGGGAGGAATAAGGAATGTATTTTCACCAGAATGAAGCGCGATTACCAGAATGTGTCGACGTTGGGTTGCACTGCGAGGACTGCGTCAATTCCTCTGCCACCAGTACCGCGAAGTTTTGTTCCAGCCTTAGGCCGGACGGTATTAGCGTCGCTTTTCTCTTGATGTACCCTAAGCCGGAGTGCCAATCGATGCATTCGGCTTTTCATTACTATTACATACAGGCAGCCCAGCCTAAAATCGGCGATGTGTTGGCGGATGCCGCATAGCTGCCGCCGGAAGAAATCTTTATTTTGGTAGGCTTTCATTGAAACGATGTGCCGCCCTGTAACGTAAATTATGCAGAGGAGAAAACTCTCATGTTACGTTGGGGACAAACCGGCATGACATCAACACCGAACGCCTTTCAGGCGCACTTATCTGGCTACCACCTGACGAAGAAGGAGACCGAGCTACTAAACGTGCTTAGGGATCACGCCGGTCAGTGCTTGTCCAGAGAGTTCTTGTTGAGAACCATTTGGGGCTACGGCCCCGGTGTCAGGACGCGCACGCTGGATGTTCACATTCAGCGCTTGCGCCGCAAGATGCAGGAACTGGGCATTACCGGCCAGATTCAGACGATTTTAGGTTGTGGTTATTGCTGGCAGGCCGCCGGCAGCACCATGGGCTCATATTCCGCCGCGTAACGAATACCGCTGACCGAGCCGCGACCGCAAATGCGCTCGCAACTGGTCATGCGCCAATAGTTTCGTCACTGACAAAGACCAAAGGGCCAGTTGGAGCAAATGCTCCCACCAGCATGCACAGTAGGATGGGGCTGGCTTGGCGGCAACTCCAAACGGCCCGGCTCAACACGAGGTGGTACATCTGAAAGCGGCGTTCATCGCTCAAACCCATGACCCGAGAAGGCGCAGTTGAACGCATCTATAAAAGCTATCTGTAAAATTTAGCATCGGTTGCATACAACGTGCTCGTCACCTGCCGGGTGACTCGCATTGCGGGTGGTATCTTGTGGGGCAAACAGGGGACAGCCCGCATGATTCCGGCAAAAGACGCCGGAAACAT
>CAIRSA010000238.1 GCA_903881085.1 uncultured Acidobacteriia bacterium | reverse complement strand
CTTCCCCGATTCGAAGGGGGTTGAAACGCTTTAAAAGGTACTATGGTGTTTATGATTGGTTCCTGTGGCGCGCCTTCCCCGATTCGAAGGGGGTTGAAACGAGCGTTTTGATCCATGTCGCCCTCTCTTTTAATTTGTGGCGCGCCTTCCCCGATTCGAAGGGGGTTGAAACATATCTTTTGGTCATTTCGTACCTCCCGAACAGCTCGTGGCGCACCTTCTCTGATTCGAAGGTGTTGCTGTTGTTTGAATAGTGAATCACCAGAGTGCATTTGTTTTGTTGTATAGGTTCGGCTTAAGCCGGGGACCGATCGTAAAGCGAATGCCACTTGTATTCCAGATTTGGCTGTTCTTTGCGTTCGTATACGCACAGGCAGGCCGCCTAATGCCACCTAGTTTTGCGAGAAGAACAAGATACTCCAGTTGTCCGGCTAGTTTCGAAGCATTGAGGAGTCACGTCAGTGAGGGCGAGGTGACTTTAAAGTTAGTCAGGGCAGGCAAATTGCCCGCCGCACCCTTGAAAAAACTGTGGTGTGGAGTTTAGCGTCGACGATTCACCCGTGCTATGGGAAAAACTATGTGACATTGGGTTGCTTGGGAATGAGCAATTGCGCTACGATCCCTGCATGCCATTGCCACCCGCTGAGCGGCTCAGCATACGCCTGCTTTATCCCTTTCATCTTCGCCCGCTGACGACTCGCGAAGAGGCGATTGAACGTTTGACCGGCGCGAGGTGGGCGAAGAGCCGCGCGGTGGGGACGGCGAAAGAGCTGGAGTTGTGGGAGGCGTCGAAGGCGCCGAAGAAAGCGACCAGTGAATTGCTGGAGGAGGCGTCACGGTTTCTGTTTCCGAAGCAGGATCCGTCGGCGGTGATTGAGGAGGATGACGAGGGTGAGGCGGAGTTTGTCTCGCTGGAGCTGAACGAACGCCCGATTGTGGACTGCTGGCTTTTGCGGCAGGCGGCGAGGGATTCCTTCTTTCACCTGGCTGGCGAGATGGCGGTGGTGCTGAATGGCGAGCATGAGGCGAAGTGGAGGAGATCGGGGGCAGGGGCGCGGCCGGTGTCGCAGGCATTTCGCTTTGATAAGGACCGGCCGGTTGAGCTGTATCTATTAAATGGGCGGGTTGGAATTCTCTCGATTCAGGTTGACGTGGCTCCGGCGGGCGGGCTGACGGGGAATGAGGCACAGGAGTTCTGTTACCACTTTTCGCACCTGAAGGCGCGGATGCCGTGCCTGCGGGTGCCGTGTTGGGGGACGGATCCACACATGGTGGAGCGGAATGAACATGCTCCGGCGGTGGCGGAGTTGCCGATGACGCCGGGGAACTTTGCGGACCGATTGGGAAAGCGCGGACAAAGCTGGACGCTGGGGGAGTTGCGCGATCTTCTGCTGGGACCGTTGTGGGAAGTGATTGACGTGGAGCAGAAGCAGTTCATCTGCCATTCCGTGCTGGCCTATCCAGACGGGGTGTCATTCGCAGGCGCGGAGGAGAGCAGGGAAGCGATGCTGTTGGCTGCGGCGATGTCGCAGTTGGAGGAGGCTGACCACGCAAAGGCGGTGGATGTAAACCGGCAGCACTGCGAAGTTTTGTATGAGAACCATGTGGCGGCGTATTCGTATCTGGGTGCGGCGCATTTGGTGGCGTATCAGTTTCCAGCCGACCGGCGCAGCGGAACGTTCGATGCCGACCGGGTCTATGCGTTGCAGAACAAGTATGCGTTTGCCTTTCTGGCTTCGTTGACGCAGCGGTTGTTGTGCCACCGGTTCATTGTGGAAGCAATCAAACGGAAGCGGAGCGAGCATGCGGAGTTGTGGGATGCGTTTGTGGAGTTTGAGATACGCGGGTACCTCATCGATGTCAGCCGGCGCGAGGCGGTGAACCGTTGCTACCACTTGTCGCAGCGGGCGCAGCGGGTGCGGGAGACGATTGAGAATCTGCACCGGATCTTCCGGGACGATCAGGATGCCAGGCAGACGGAGGATTTAGGGAAGACACAGGACCGGGTGGGGCAGTTGGAGATGTTCATCATCGGGTTCTACACGTTTGAGTTTTGCCATAAGCTGGCGGAGATTGTGGAATTGGAGCATGGGTGGGCGCTGGCGGGGATGATCGGGTTCGGCGGGGTGGCGGCGTGGATCGTGTATTTGCACCATCACAAGCATAAGGTGCGGTATTGGATATTGGGGACGGCGTTGGTATTGGCGGGGTGGGTGGCGTTGGCGCCGCGGGCGCATTGAGCGGCTGGGTGGCTATCGGACTGGGGACGGAGCAAGCTCGCGTCCCCGACTCGGGGTGCCTACTTGCCGGTGGCGGCGATCATTTCGTGGCTGATCCAGCGGAGGACGGCGTCGCAGGCGCACGGTTGAGTCGAGTTAGAAGAGGCGGCCGTAGAAGAGCTTGACGATGGCGTGGGGTGCTTCGGCGGCCAGTTCCAACTGCTTGAGATCTGCGGCCATAGGAGAGCTGAATTCCGGCGATTTTTGAATCGAACGAAGTGATTCCCGTGCACGGATGTTGAGCGTGAGAGCTTCCTGCGAGTGGCCAGGAATGCTATGGACAGCTGCGTGGGCGGCATCCATTCTCGCCGCCAGAGCCACCTCCCCTGGTCGAGCCACGCAAAGGCTTGCCGGGAATTGCCGTTTCGAGCCGCCGCTTCGGCCAACTTGCGTGCCGTGAGAACCGGGAAAGAGCAGTTGAACTCCTCTGGAGAAGCTATCTTAATCATTTGACATCGGTTGCATGCAACTTGCTCATCACCCGCCGGGTGACTCGCATTGAGCGCAGTCTCGCGTGGGGCAAACCGGGACGGCCAGCCATTTTCCGGCAGAAATCGCCGGAAAACGGAGGCAGTCCCTGGTTTGCAGAGTCGTGCATTCCCGTAGAATTTACGGGCGACAGCTTTTTCCAGGACGATGGTGTTCAGGCCAGCGGAAGGTGTTGGCGGGTACGCAACAGAACCTTGCAAAGCTTGCCGGAATTGAGTCAGGGCCGCGGCTTGCCGGTCATTGGCGGCGAGGAGAGCGTTGCTCTTGCGATAGAGTTCGAGGCGTTCAGGAACGGGACGTTGTGGCAAACATGCAACGCGTGCCAAGGCCATGCCAAAGTCAATCTTTGGGCCAAATCGCCAGGATTGGCAGAATACGTTGCCGCCGCCACAGCGAGCATGGAATCGAAGGCGGCGGTTGCACATGGAGTATCGGCGAGGTTCTGATAATTCGGGTTGCCTGACTGAATCCTTCAGGCTCTTGCGGGCGAGGAAGAAATCGGTATCCGTGCCGGCGCGGCGGGCCTGCTGGCGCGAATCGACGGCGTGGAACTGCATGACGGGTCCGGCGATCTTGTTTTCGAGGAAGCCATTGGCTTCGTAGTCGCTGGCGAGGAGGGCGGCTTTGCTGCCGCATTGCTGCTCGAGCCAGGCTTCGGCCAGCCGTTGCTCGCGGCCAACGGTAGCAATGGAGATGCCTAGGGTTTGGGCGGTTTCCTCTTTGCTGAGGCCGCCGAAGAAGCGCAGCTCTAGGATTTTGGATTAGCGTTCGTCGAACTTGCACAGTTCGGTGAGGGCGTCGTCGAGGGCGATCACGTCGGAGGTTTGTCCTTGCGCCACATGGAGGGCGTCTTCGGAGGGTGCCTTGACGGCTCCGATGCCGCGTCTCTGGCTGCGGAATTTGCGGGCGTGGTCGATGAGGATCTGGCGAATGAGTTGGGAGGCGACGGCGAAGAAGTGGGCGCGGCTTCTTCTTCTTCAATCGGGCAGGTCCTGTGCGACGAGGCGCAAGTAGGCTTCCTGGACCAGGGCGGTGGGTTGGAGGGGGCCTGGCTGGATTCGCGATTGAGCTAGCCGTAGGCGACTTTGCGCAGTTCGCCGTAGGCGAGTGGGGTTAGCAGGTCGAGCGCCTGCTTGATGTCATCGCTCCAGCAGACGAGGAGTTGGTGAGCTGTTTGCGGGTGGTATCTTCGGCCTCGGTAGCCATTCCCGACAAGTATAAATTATTTTTTTGATTGGTGAGCGATTTGGATGTGGAGATGCGCCTATCTGGGTGCGAGCGAGAGACGCTCAACCAAATAAAGGAAATAGGAGATTAAGACAATGAATATCAAGACGAATGTGAAGGCT
>CAIRSA010000237.1 GCA_903881085.1 uncultured Acidobacteriia bacterium | reverse complement strand
GCTTTAGAATGCCCTCGGAGTCCCAAACCCCCCAATGGGCTCCCCTCTCTCCCTCATGCTCAGATTTCCATTTCTCGTCAAAAGCCTCAAAATAGAACGCCCGAACGCCTCGTCCTTTTGTGAGCGTCCGGCAAGCATGCGTGACTGACCCCGGCCATCCATAGTAATTTTGGGAATGCCTCAAGATGACACCCCCATTGCTGAAGAGTTTCTCGATTTGCGGCAGCGTTTGGCGGAATGGCGCAGCACCCATCCGCGCCGAGCGCCGTTGCCCGAACCATTCTGGACAGAAGCAACCAGACTTGCGAAGAAGCACGGCGTGTACCGCACTTCCCGCTCACTGCCGGTCGATTTCGCCAACTTGCGCAAACGGCTGAAGGGCTCGACAACACAGCAAGCCGCCGGTCCGCAGTTCCTTGAGTTGCTGCCTACGCCTGCCGGTTCCGGTTATTGCGTGGAGATATTGCGGGTGCGGGGCGATGGTGCGCTCGATTGGAACCAACTGCTGCGCGCCTGGGGGCAACCCGGGCGGTGATCCAAGTTACGCCGCAAATGCGCATTCTGGTGGCGGTAGAGCCCGTGGATCTAAGGAAGGGCATTGACGGGCTGGCCGCGCTGTGCCGGGAGAAACTCCAGTCCGACCCATTTTCGGGTTGTCTGTTCCTGTTTCGCGGCCGCAGTGCGACCGCCATCAAAATCCTGGTTTACGACTCGCAAGGATTTTGGATGGCGCAAAAGCGCTTGAGCAAAGGGCGTTTTAAATGGTGGCCCAGCGGGAACACCCCGGCGCAAACGCTCGAGGCACATCAGGTGCAGATGCTGCTGGTGGCGGGCGATCCGTCGGTCGAGGGCGCGCCGGTGTGGCGGCCGGTGAAATAACAAAAAAAGACTTGCGTTCCGAAATCATCTCTGTCACAATGCTGGTATCGAAATGGCAAATGCGCTTTCAACTCTTGCACCAGACGAGTGGAAATATCGCGGTCGCAATTTCAGCCGCACCGATATTGAATCGATCCGCCGGTTGATCGCCGCCAACGCCGCAGACAGCCGCTGGGCCATATCGCGAAAACTGTGCGTGGATTGGGATTGGAAGCAACCCAACGGCGCGTTGCGTGATATGGTCTGCCGTGGTCTGCTGTTGATGCTCGAACGCGCTGGCGAGATCGAACTTCCACCCGTGCGCCGCCGTCCGCCAACGGCACGGACACGGCCCGAGCCGGTGATTCCGGATAAACGTCCTGTGTGCGGCGCACTGAGCGAGTTGGGCCCGCTGACGATAGAACAAGTACGGCGAACTCCGCAAGAGGGTCTGTTCAACAGCCTGATGGAGCAGTACCACTACTTGCGTTACGAACAACCAGTTGGCGAACACACGAAGTATATGGTAAAGGCACGCGGCCAGGTGATCGCGTGTTTAGCCTGGTCGAGCGCGCCGCGGCATCTGGGCAGCCGCGACCGGTTCATTGGCTGGGATCAACAAGCGCGGCGGCGCAACATTCATCTGATTGCTTACAACACGCGCTTTCTGATTCTGCCGTGGGTGAAGGTGCCGCACTTGGCGTCGCATATTCTGGGGCGGATGGCGCGCCAGTTGCCACGCGACTGGGAGCGCATGTACGCCCATCCGATATATCTGCTGGAGACCTTCGTCGATCCGGGGCGGTTTCGCGGGACTTGCTATCGCGCGGCGAACTGGATCGTGGTGGGCGAAACCACCGGGCGTGGCAAGGACTCGCAAAGCAAGCAGCCGAACCGGTCCATCAAGCAGGTGCTGGCGCTGCCGCTGGACCGGCGGTTCCGGCAGTTGTTGAGCCAATAAAGGAGCCTGATGAAGCTGGATCCGGAAAGCATCGACATCAGCATTGAGGAGTTAACAGCGCTGGTGGATGGCGCGCGCTGCCAACCGTTAAATGACGATGCGCACCGCAAACTGCGCGCAGTGGTGGAGACACTGGGAGCGATGGCGCGACTGCTGGCTGACAAGGACGCAACGGTGCGGCAACTGCGCCAGATGCTGTTGAAACCGGCCACGACCGAGAAGACGCGCGTGGTGTTGGAGCGCGCGGGAGTGAAGCCGGCGCCGGATGAGCCGGCCAAGCCAAAGAACAAACGCAAAGGCCACGGACGCACTCCGGCTCGCGCGTTCGATGGGGCGGAGAAGGTGAACGTGGCGCACCCCACGTTGAAGCAGGGAGACTCGTGTCCGGAATGTTGGAAGGGCAAGGTGTATCCACTGAAAGAGCCGGCGGTGCGAGTGAGGATTGTGGGGCAAGCGCCGGTTGCGGCAACGGTCTATGAGTTGGAGCGGCTGCGCTGCAACTTGTGCCAGGAAGTGTACGAAGCGCCGCCGCCTGCCGGAATGGGTGAGGACAAGCGCGATGTGACGGCGGCGAGTATGGTGGCGCTTTTGAAGTATGGCTCAGGCGTTCCGTTCTACCGGCTGGAAGGACTCGAAGCGCACCTCGGCATTCCGTTGCCGCGCTCGACGCAATGGGATATGGTGGCCCAAGCGGCCAAACCGCTTGTCGTGGTGTATGAGGAACTGATCCGGCAGGCGGCGCAGGGCGAGGTGCTGTACAACGACG